>CAZAIE010000624.1:0-5040 GCA_964485035.1 uncultured Myxococcaceae bacterium
CCGCCGGGGCGAGGTACGTCCCCGCGGTGGCCAGGCCTACCTCCAGGCCGCGGCCGCGCCGCGCCGCCCGGGCGTCGAGCGAGGTGGTGCGCGTCTCCCCGGGCCCGACGAGCAGGAGCCCCGCGCGCACGCCAGTGAACGGCCCCTCGCGCTCGCCCACGCGCAGCGCCACCGAGGGCCAGAAGCGCTTGTGGTTCGTGACCTCGTAGGTGACCCGGAACGGCTCGCGTGCAGCGGGGTCGGAGGGAAGCAGCCTCCGCACCGAGAGCCCCTCCAGCACCACCTCGGAGAGGATGCCGGAGACGAGGATGGCGGTGAGCAGCAGGCCCAGCACCAGGAAGAGCAGGTTGTTGCCGGTGTTCAGCGCGGCGATGCCCACCCCGACGGTGAAGCCCAGGTAGTACCAGCCCTCGCGCACGAACCGCAGCCGCTTGCGCCGACGGAACGCCGGGCCCCCGCTCGAGCCTCGCGGCAGTTCGGCGTCCATGCGGCGCTCACTCCGGCACCGGGACCCGCTCCAGCAGGTCCGCGATGATCCGCTCGGCCTCGGCCCGGTCGGCCTCGCTCGCCTCGTGGCCGGTGGGGGCCACCCGGTGCGCCAGCGAGGCCACGGCCACGCGCTTCACGTCGTCGGGCAGGAGGTGGCCGCGGCCGTCGAAGAGGGCGCAGGCCTTCGCCGCCGCCAGGAGGTTCAACGCCCCGCGGGTGGACGCCCCGCCGGCGAGCGCCGGGCTCTCGCGGGTGGCACGCGCGAGCGCGACGACGTACCCCGCCAGCGCCGGGTCGACGCGCACCGCCGTGGCCGCGGCCTGCAGCCGGACCACGTCCTCGGCGGTGGCCACGGGGACCAGCGCGTGCACCGGGTCGCCGGCCCCGCGCGCGAGGAGGATCTCCTGCTCCACGCCGGCGTCCGGGTGGCCCAGCGAGAGCCGGAGCATGAAGCGGTCGAGCTGCGAGTCGGGCAGCGGGTAGGTCCCCGACTGCTCGCGCGGGTTCTGGGTGGCCAGCACCACGAACGGCCGGGGCAGGGCGTGCGTGGTCCCGTCCAGGCTGACCTGCACGTCGCTCATCGCCTCCAGGAGCGCCGACTGCGTCCGCGGCGGAGCCCGGTTGAGCTCGTCGGCGAGCACCACCTGGGCGAAGACCGGGCCGGGTCTGAACGAGAAGGTGGAGGTCCGGGCGTCGAAGACCTGGGCCCCCACGATGTCCGAGGGCAAGAGGTCGCTCGTGAACTGGATGCGGGAGAAGGACAGCGCCAGCGACCGCGCCAGCGCCTGCGCGAGGGTGGTCTTGCCCACTCCCGGCACGTCCTCCACCAGCAGGTGCCCCCGGCCCACCACCGCGGCGACCGCCAGCTCCACGGCGGACCGCTTGCCGCGCAGGGCCTGCTCCACGTTGTCGCAGAGCCGGCGCAAGAGGTCGGCGGCGGCGTCGGGGCGGAACGGCTCGGGGGCGCTGGACAAGGCGGCCCCCTACTTCGCCTTCGCCCGCTCGGCGAAGAAGGCGTAGGTGCGAGCGAGGCCGTCGGCGATGGCGACCGAGGGCTTCCAGCCCAGGACCTTCGCGGCGAGCCCGGGGTCGATGCAGCTGCGGCGCTGCTCTCCTGGCTTGCCCGGCGCGTGGATTGCCGGTCGGGTGCTGCCCGCGGCCTTGGCTAGCATCGCGTAGAGCTGGTTCACGTCGGTCTCCAGCGCGGTGCCGATGTTCACCGGCCCGAGGTGCTCGCTGGTGAGCGCCGCGGCGTTGGCCCGGGCCACGTCGGCGACGTAGACGAAGTCCCGGGTCTGGCCGCCGTCGCCGAAGATGGTGCAGTCGCGCCCCGCCAGCAGCCGGTCGCAGAAGATGGCCACCACCCCCGCCTCGCCGTGCGGGTTCTGCCGCGGGCCGTAGACGTTGGCGTAGCGCAGCGCGGCCCAGGAGAGCCCGTACTGCTGCCGGTAGTAGTTCAGGTACAGCTCGCCCGAGGCCTTGGAGACGCCGTACGGGGAGCAGGGCCGGTTGGGGTGGGCCTCGGTTGCGGGGAAGAAGTCCTGCTCGCCGTAGATGGCCCCGCCGGTGGAGGAGAAGACCACCCGCTTGGTGCCGGCCTTGACCGCGGCCTCCAGGAGGTTGATGAACCCGCCGATGTTCACGTCCGAGTCGAAGCGCGGGTCGGCGACCGAGCGGCGCACGTCCATCTGCGCGGCCAGGTGGGCCATCGCCTGCGGCTTCTCGGCGAGGATGAGCTCCGCGGCCTCCTTGGAGCGGATGTCCAGGACGTGCAGCTTCACCCGCGGGTCCAGGTTCTCCCGCCTGCCGCTGGAGAGGTCGTCCAGCGCGTGGACCTCGTGGCCCAGGCCGAGGAACGCGTCGCACACGTGCGAGCCGATGAAGCCCGCGCCACCGGTCACGAAGACCTTCATGCCTTCACCTGTCCCTGGAAGAAGGTCACCGTCCGGCGGATGCCCTCCTCGAGCATGACCTTGGGCTCCCAGCCCAGCACCTTCTTGGCGAGCGTGATGTCCGGCTTGCGCTGCTTGGGGTCGCCCTTGGGCAGCGGCTGGAAGGTCACCTTGCCGCCCCCGCCGCAGATCTTGCGGACCAGCTCCACGAACTCGAGCATCGTGAACTCGCCCGGGTTGCCGATGTTCACCGGGCTCGGGTAGCCGCTCTCGGCCAGCAGCAGGATGCCGGCGACGAGGTCGTCCACGTAGCAGAACGAGCGGGTCTGGCGGCCGTCGCCGAAGACGGTGAAGTCCTCGTTGCGCAGCGCCTGGCCGATGAAGGCGGGGACCACGCGCCCGTCGTCCAGGCGCATGCGCGGGCCGTAGGTGTTGAAGATGCGCACCATCCCGGTGTCCACGCCCAGCGAGCGCCGGTACGCAGAGACGATGGCCTCGCCGTAGCGCTTGGCCTCGTCGTAGACCGCGCGCGGACCGGTGGAGTCCACGTTGCCGAAGTAGTCCTCGGTCTGCGGGTGGACGCTGGGGTCGCCGTAGATCTCCGAGGTGGAGGCCTGGAGGAAGCGGGCCTTCTTGGCCAGCGCGAGCTTGAGGGCGTTCTCCGTCCCCAGCGAGCCCACGCGCATCGTCTCCAGCGGCAGCTTCGCGTAGTCGATGGGCGAGGCCGGCGAGGCGAAGTTCAAGACGTAGTGCACCGGGCCCTCGACGTCGAAGGGGGTCACGATGTCGTGCTGCACGAACCGGAAGCCGGGGTGCTTCTCGAAGGGGACGATGTTCGCCCGGTTCCCCGTGAGCAGGCTGTCCACCGCCACCACCTCGTGGCCACGGGAGAGCAGGGTCTCGCACAGGTGCGAACCCAGAAAGCCTGCGCCGCCGGTCACCACCCAACGCTTCGTCGCCATCTCCGCTCCTCGCAGTGTGCCTACTTGGTCCGCTCGTCGAAGGTCATCTGCCCAGGGAGGTGCTTCTTGTGCCGCTCCAGCACCAGGTCGATGCCCTCACGGATGAAGGAGGCGACCGGGATGCGGGTCTTCTGGCTGAGGAGCTTGAGGCTCTCGTTCTGCTCGGGTGTGATGTAGACCGTCGTCGAGATCTTGTTGCGCGCCATGCGGTCTCCCGTGTTGGCAGCAGCGCGCGGACCGTATTTGACCATACGCCTATTGTCAAACGGCGCAGGCCTGCGCCGTCCTTGGGGAAAATGCGCGACGGGCGGCAGCTTTCGCCACCGCCCGCCGCGAGTCGTACCGGGCGACCGCCCGGTGGTTCAGCCTCAACTGAAGCCGTGGTGTCCGTGGCCGCAGCCGCCCCCGCCGCCGCCCGAGGGAGCGGCGTCGCCGCCCCCGAGAGCCGTGGCCGACAAGAGGCGCTGGGGAGCCGCAGAGCCGCAGACCGGACACTTGAGCTCGGCCTGGTCCGCAGCATTGCGGATCAGCTCCTCGAAGGCATGACCGCAGGTCGCACAGCGAAACTCGTACAAGGGCATCGAGACCTCCTGGCAGACAGATGCACCGTATGACGTAGGAGCCACCCCCGACGCAAGGGATTCGCGCCTCGGCAGGTGGGCTTCCCCGGTGATCGTCCAGCGGCCGCGGAGCACCCAACAGCCAGGCCGGGTGGTTGACCCGTCTGTTCGGGCGCTCTATCAATGTGGCGGACTTTCGACTCGAAAAAGGTCAGGTGCTCCATGAAGCCGGTTCTCAAGGTGTTGCTGGTGCTCGCCGCGCTCGCCGCGGGGGCTTGCAGCAGCACCTCGGCGGGCAAGCAGGACCCGGCGGAGGCGGAGAAGAAGGCCGCCGACGAGGGCGCCGAAGGGGCGATCAAGGAAGAGCGGCGCGGCGACGAGGTGGTGAAGGAGTTCGACCTCAACCGCGACAAGAAGCCCGATGTCTGGAAGTTCTTCCAGGCCGCCAAGGATGAGAACGACAAGCCGATCGAGCGGATGGTCCGCAAGGAGTTGGACATCAATTTCGACGGCAAGGTCGACATCTGGAAGTACTACGACGCCAAGGAGCAGGTCGAGAAGGAGGCCCTCGACCTCGACTTCGACGGCCGCATCGATCAGGTGAACTACTACGAGCGCGGCGTGGTCATCAAAAAGGAGAAGGACCTCAACTACGACAAGAAGCCCGACCTCTGGGTCTTCTTCGAGAAGGGCAAGATCGTCCGCAAGGAGCGGGACACCAACAACGACGGCAAGGTCGACTACTGGGAGTACTGGGAGGGCGACCAGATCGACCGGATCGGCGAGGACCTGGACGGCGACGGCACCGTCGACAAGTGGACCAAGCGCCAGATCGACCAGTAGCAGTCAGGGCCGCGAGCCTCGCGGCCTACCTCGGCTTCTCCTCCTTCACCACGAAGGCCCGCAGCCCCGAGGCGCGACCATCGAGCGCCACCGGCGCAGCCTCCACGTTGAACCCCGCCCCCACCGCAGCCAGGGTGACCTCCGAGGCCAGCACCTGCCCTGGCCCCGCGGCCGTGGAGAGCTTCGCGGCGGTCTTCACCGTCTCCCCCACCACCGTGTAGTCCTGCCGACGCGGCGAGCGGCAAGGCCCAGTTCGAGGTGAGCATCGGGGTGCACACCGGCTGGGTCATCTTC
>CAZAIE010000625.1:0-5020 GCA_964485035.1 uncultured Myxococcaceae bacterium
CGTCCCGCCCCGCGAGCCCCGGCGGAAGGTCCCTGAGCTCGCCCAGGTCCCCATCCCTGCGCTGGTCACGCTGCTGCTCGCTGCAGAGCGCCACGCGGGCAGACCGCTGGGTCGCTCAGAGGTCGAACAGGTCCGCGACCGAGCCATCTGCATGTCCATGACGCACGCCGACGCCAGGGCGCTCGAGGTCAGCCGCGGCTACGCGGATCTCGATCCCGAGCTGGCCTGGGAGCATTGGCAGGTTGCCCGGACCGCGCTCGCAGACCTCGAGTAGCGCGCCCAACACGCCTCGATCGACTAGGCTCCTCGCTCCCTCCGACTGGAGCCCCACGATGCCCAAGACCGCCCGCCGCACCTCGCCCAGCAAGCCGAAGTCCCAGCCCGCCGCCACGCCGGTCGACGTCCTCGCGCAGCTCTTGGCCCGCGCCTCGCTGGGCGACTGCGAGGCCGTCCTCGATCTCGCCATCTGCTGCCGCGACGGCTTGCGCGATGCGAAGGGTGCGTTCGTCCTGGAGCCCGATCGCAAGGGCGCGCTGGAGTGGAGCCGCGCGGGCGCGGTGCTGGGCGACGCCCGCGCGATGGTGGTGCTGGCCGACGCGCTGACGCAGGGCGCAACCTCGGAGGAGAACGTCCGCGAGGCCACCCGCTGGTACCGCCGCGCCTTCGAGCTCGGGAACACGACCGGCGCCTACAACCTGGGCTGCACGCTGCAGCACCTCGGCCGTCACACCGAGGCGGTCCGCTGGTTCCGCAAGGCCCTGGACGCGGGCGATCTGAGCGCGCTGGTCCCGCTGGCCCAGGCAGAGTTGCACGGAGTCGGGACGCGGAGGGACGTGCCCGCGGCGATGAAGAAGCTGACGCAGATCGCCAAGGGCGGGCCGTTCTTCTGCCAGTTCGACCGCGAGCAGGCGATGCTCACGCTCTCGGAGACGCTCCGCCTGGGTCTCCTGGTGCCACGGGATTTCGCCCGGGCGATGCTCTGGCTCCGGAAGGCCGCCGAGCTGGGGAGTGCCGCTGCGCGCGGGCTGCTCGCCGACCTGCAGGTGGAGTGACGGAGCACGTCTCCGTGCGGTGCGTGCGTGCGTGGCAGACGACACGCACGACACTCAGCACCGACACGGAGGCCGTCAGCTCCGTCCTTCTCGACCGCTCCGGCATGCTTCGGTCGCTGCGCGGGACTGGCTACTCGGGCTTCGGCGCGCGCCCCATCTTCGTCGTCAGCTTCGCGACGTACGCCGCCCACCGCCGCTCGAATGCTGCCATGTCCGGGTTCCCGAGAATCCTCCTCAGGGTTGCGTACCCCGTGGGGTCGGTGGCCTTGTTCTTCCGGAACTCGCGCACGTACTCCCGCAGCAGTCCCTTCTCCTGGAGGTACAGGCACAGGTACCTCGACTGCGCGTAGTGGTCCTGGTCGTCCCCGTAGAACCGGCCCTCGTCCAGCGCCATCAGTTCCCGGAAGGACGGGATGGCTCCGCGTCGCAGGTCGTGCTGCAGCGCCGGCAGTCGCCAGTTCACGTACCCGATGATGTGGCCGTCGTCCTCGGACGGCCGCTCGTACAGCGACGCGAGCCCTTCGTTCAGCCACGCGGGGCACTCGGGGAAGTTCGCCCGCATGTACGGATGCACGATCTCGTGCACCAGCGTTCCGTACCCGGGGCCGATGTTCATGATCAGCGCCTTGTGCGCCGCGGAGTAGTAGCCGTACGGCGTCGTCGGCCGGTCCCGGAAGTACTCCCACGCGTAGCGCTCGTAGGTCCGGGCATCCTTGAACGCCCAGACGTCGATGATCTCCTCGGGGTCCTTCTCGAAGTAGTCCTTGCGCAGGAGGTCCACCGTCCACTTCACGGTGTTCGCGCCGCGCGCGCGGACGGTCGCCGGCGCCTCGTTGCCGATGAGCACGAACGGCCTCTCGACGACGAAGGTGAATGGCTCGCCCCGGGTCTTCTCCTTCAGCTCGAGGACGTGCTGGGCGTACTCCGCGCTGCTCGGCCGCCGCGTGTCGCGCACGACCTTCACGCCCTCCGCCTTGGCATCCAGCCGCATGCGGATCAGCGTCCAGCGGTCCGCCGCCGGCTTGAAGGTCCACAGCTTCAGGAACAGCTCGCGCGACATCCGCCGGTAGCCGCCGCCCTCCTCCGCGGGCTCGTGGAAGATCACCTCGTCCTTGCCCGCATCGAAGCCGAGCACCAGGCGCATGTGCTCGGTGGTCCCCGGCCTGTCCGAGTAGTGCCCGCAGATGATCGACGGCACGCCCTTGGCCAGGTCGGCGTGCAGCGCCCGGAACTGCGCCTCGACCTCGGCCTGCGTCTTCACGCGGTACCAGACCGCCCCGACGTCGAAGCCCATCGCCTTCAGCGCCTTCGCGAGGTCGTTGGTGTACGCCCCGCGGCCGAGCGACGGATCGAGCCCGGTCATCGCGAAGACGTCGTCCTGGGTGCCTTCCTTGCCCAGCTTCCTCAGCCAGGTCTCTGCGCACGCCTCCCCGCAGAAGTCGGGGCGCTGCTTCACGTGCGGCACTCCGGGGATGAGGACGCTCCCGAGTGGCTCCGCAGACTGCGCGAGTGCAGGTATGGCGACGAGTACGGCGAGGGCCAGCGTGATGGTTCGCATCTTCCACCTCTCGGGTGAGCGGTCCGGAGGCTGACCTTGCAAGCCGTGCCACCCGGGCGCCCACGCCGGCGCCGTGCCGTCCGTCGCAACGCGGCTTTGCACGCTGTAACACCGGATGACTCCGGCCAGGGCCACCTTCCCGGAATCCCGAGCGGTCCCGCCGCGATCGGGCTGGCACGGCGCCTTGCAATGCCTCCCTGCAACCGGACACGGAGGAGCACATGCACAAGGCACTTTGGATGGCGGTGGCGGTCGTTCTCGGACTCTCCAGCACGGCGAGCGCGCAGCAGGGCGGCTTCGGCGCGGACCTCGAGGCCGGCGAGACCATCCTGGTCCACAACCTCGCGGTGGTGCCGCTGCTCACCAAGAAGGAGGGGCCGTACGACGAGTACGTGGTCCTCGAGGAGGCCCAGGCTGCGAAGTCGGTGAAGGTCTCGGAGACGAACGGCGGCCAGGTGGACCGCCTGGTGGTCAAGAACGCCGACAGCGACAAGCGCCCGCTCTACCTCCTCGGCGGCGAGGTGGTGCTCGGCGGGAAGCAGGACCGGATGGTGGTCAACGACACCGTCGTGGATCCCGGCAAGACGACGAAGCTGGAGGTCCGCTGTGTGGAGCAGGGCCGCTGGGCCGGCGCGGACCTCACCTTCCGCTCGAGTGAAGCCGTGGCCCACCCGGGCCTGCGCAAGGCCGCGCTGTTCGAGGGCCAGGGCGACGTGTGGAACGAGGTCGCGCGCAAGTCCCAGGCGTCGAACGTCTCGAGCAGCACGGGGACCTACCGCCGCGTGCTGCAGGACGAGGCGGTCCGGCGGCGCATCAAGGGCTACCTCGACGAGCTGCAGGCGAAGCTGCCCCGCTCTCCCCGGCTCACCGGCGTCGCCGTGGCGATCAACGGGAACCTCGAGCTGGTGGACGTGTTCGACAGCCCGCGGCTCTACGCGAAGCTCGAGCGGAAGCTGCTCGCGTCGTACGTGCTCGCCGCGCTCGAGCGCCAGCCGGGCTCGGAGGCCAAGGCACAGGCGTACCGGACCAAGGCGAAGGGGCTGGGCAAGAAGGACGTGGACTCGCTCCTCAACGCCAGCACGAACGAGCACGTGGCGATGGACGCCGAGTCGCAGGCCCAGGCGAAGCCCAGCACGGGTGTCCAGGCGAAGTCCGGCCCCTCCGGGAAGCTCTTTTTGCGCAAGGGCAAGGCCGTCCACGGGACGTACTTCGGGACCGCTGCGAACGACGAGAACACGGCCCCACCGCAGCAGAAGTAGGTCAGCCGCGAACGTCGCGAAGTAGCTGCGCCAGGGCCTCGGGGTAGAGCACGTGCTCGACCTCGAGGCCTCGGCGTTCGACCTCGGCCTCGTCCGCCACTCCGCGCAGATCCACCGTGCGCTGAGCCAGGATGGGGCCGGAGTCGAGCCCTTCGTCCACCAGGTGCACGGTGATCGCCGTCTGCTCGAGCCGCTGCTCGAACGCCCAGCGATAGCCATGCAGTCCGCGGTGCACCCGGGTGTCGGCAGGATGGATGTTCACGATGCGTCGCGGATACCGCGCGATCACCGCCGGCGACAGGATGCGCAGGAACCCCGCGAGCACGAGGTAGTCCACGCGCAGGGGCTCGAGGACCTGCAGCAGCCGGACATCGAAGTCCTCGCGCGCGAGGCCGCGGGACGACAGCGAGGCCACCGGGAATCCGAGCGCGCTCGCCCGGACCAGCGCGCGGGACTCGGGCCGGTTGGAGAAGACCAGCGCCACCTCGCAGCAGTCCGAGAGGACGCCGCCGCGCACCGAGCGCAGCAGCGCCTCCATGTTGCTGCCGCGCCCCGAGGCGAGGATCGCTATTCGTTGCTTGCGAGTCGCCATGGCCTGCGTCCGATGTCGGTCCGGTACTGCATCCCCTCGAAGTGGACCTGCGTCACCGCGCGGTAGACGCCTCGAAGCGCCGCGTCGAGGTCCGGCCCCCGCGCGACGAGGTTCAGCACGCGGCCGCCGTCGGTGACCAGGCGAGTCCCGTCGCGGCGGATCCCGCAGTGGAACGCCAGGACGCCGGGCTCGAGTCCGTCCAGCCCCGTGATCTCGCGGCCCTTCTCGGGCGTCTCCGGGTAGCCCTGCGCGGCGAGCACGACGCTCGCAGCCGTCCCCGAGGAACAGGACAGTCGCAGCGCGCCGAGCCTTCGCTCGAGGCACGCGGTGATGACCTCGACGAGATCCGTCTCGAGCAGCGAGAGCATGACCTCCGCCTCGGGGTCGCCCAGTCGGACGTTGTACTCGAGCAGGCGCGGTCCTTCGCTCGTGAGCATGAGCCCGAAGTAGAGGAACCCGCGGTAGTCCAACCCCTCGGCCTGGATGCCTCGCAGCGTCGGCTGGACGATCTCCCGCTCGATGCGCGCGATCCAACCGGAGTCCACTTGCGGCACCGGAG
>CAZAIE010000626.1:0-5012 GCA_964485035.1 uncultured Myxococcaceae bacterium
CGTCCACCCGCCCAAGCCCTCCACCGCGAGCTGCAACGACGGGAAGGCGTGCACCATCAACGACCACTGCAACGGCAGCGGCGCGTGCGTTGGGACCGTCTCCTGCACCACCCCGCCGGCGTGCAAGTCCACCTCGGGGGCCCGGTGCAACGCGAGCGGGGCCTGCGAGTACCCCACCAACCGCGCCAACGGCTACCAGGCCGGCGTCTGCGCGGGCCCCGCCAAGGCGTGCTGCGGCGGCTCGTGCGTCTCGCTGCGGGCGTCCCCGAACTGCGGCGCCTGCGGCATCGGCTGCGGCACGCACTCCTGCCAGGCCGCGACCGGGAACACGTCGTACTACACCTGCAGCGTCAACCCTTCGACGGACGGCAACGCCTGGTGCCGGGCCTCGCCGCACGACTTCGGCCCGCTGGCGACGGCCTACAACGGCCAGTGCAACTGCCAGTGCGGCTGCTCGTCCCAGCCGTGCACCTGCGCGAACCAGTGCCCTGGCGGCGCGACCTGCCACCAGGTCACCGGCAACAACTACTGCAGCTACTGAGGCCGAATGCCCGCGCAAGGCACGCTCGCGCTGACCTGATCGGCGGGCGGCGTGCAGCGTGGTAGCGTCCGCGGCCTGTGAGACTCCGATCGGTCACGGTGCGGCGCCTGGGGTGGCTGGGGCTCGCCGCCGTCGTCGCAGCGATGCACGCCTTCGTCTTCCGGGGCGAGTTCTTCGCCGCGCGCGACTTCTTCCGCATCTACATCCCCGACGCGTTCTTCACGCGCGAGAGCCTGCTCGCCGGCGAGTTCCCACTCTGGAACCCCCACGTGCGGCTGGGCCAGCCCTTCGTCGCGGCGCTGCTGCAGCAGGCGTTCTACCCGCCCAAACTGCTGCCGGTGCTGCTGGTGGGGCCGTACTGGGGGCCGACCGTCGAGCAGATCCTCCACGTGGTCTTCGCCACGCTCGGCGCGGCGCTCGCGGCGCGCAAGCTGGGGGCGACCTCGCGCGCGGCCTGGCTGAGCGGCGCGACCTTCGGCCTGGGGACGCTGCTCTCGCGCATCGACTCCCTCAACGTCACCGGCACCATCACCTGGAGCGGCTGGATGATCGCCGCGGCGCTGGACCTGGCCCGCCGCCCCGGCCTGCGCCCGGCGCTGAAGCTGGCGTTCTTCACCTGCCTCTCGCTGCTGGCGGGGCTGCCCGAGGCGCTGCTCTGGCAGGGGCCCGCCTGCGCCCTCGCGGCGTTCTCCGCCCGGCGCCGGGTCCGCCCGCTCCTGTGGGTGGGGGCGGCAGGACTCTGGGGGCTCGCGCTGGCGGCCTTCACCATGCTCCCCGCGGCGGAGTTCGCCGCGAGCTCGAACCGCGCGCACATCGCCCAGTCGGCGCACACCTGGTCGGTGGGGTGGATCGACCTGCTCGCACTGGTGCTGCGCGGCGCCAACCGCCCGCTCTCGGACTACGCACAGGACCAGCTCCTGGTGCTCGGCCTGGACATCGGCCTCGTCGCCGCGACGATGGTGCCGTTCGCGCTCGTGGGCCGGAACCGGCGCCGCCGGATGCTGCCGCTGCTGCTCTGGGCGCTCTTCCTGGCGCTGCTCTCGCTGGGTGAGCGCTTCCCGCCCGCGAAGGCGGTGCTCTCGATCTTCCCGTTCCGGATGTTCCGCTACCCGGTGAAGTACGCGCTGGGCACCTGCTTCCTCTTCTGCCTGCTCGCGGGGCCCGGGCTCTCCCGGCTCTCGGCGCTCGCCAGTCGTTGGAAGCCCCGCCGCGCGCTCGCCCTGGCCTCGTTCCCCCTGGCGGTGCTGGCGGGAGTGGGTGCGTACGGTGCGGCCCGGGGGCTGGAGCTGCGCGCGGGGCTCGCCGCCGGGGTGCTGCCCGCGGCGTTCATGCTCGCCTGCCTCGCGGCCGCGGTGCTCGCCGCGCCTGGGGCCGGGCGGCGCCGGATGGGCTGGGTGGTGGCCGGCGTGCTCGCGACCGCGGCGATCGATCTCGGCTTCGCCCACGCGATGACCGGCCGCCTCGTCTCGCTGCCCGCCCCGGTGCTGCAGCGGCCCTCGCGCACGGCGCCGGCGGTGCGCGAGTCCGGCTTCGAGCGCATCAGCCTGGGACCCGACATCGAGGACGAGTGGCCGCCCGGCAAGCTCGAGTCCATCCCGCTGGGCTCCACTGAGCGCTACCTCGCCGCGTCCCGCGACGCGCTCATCCCGAACTGGGCCATCGTCGAGCGGCTCTGGGCGCTGGAGGGCAACGGCGAGCCGCGCCCGCACGAGCTGGAGCGCCTGCTCACGCTCCCCGACCTGCCCCGCAACCTCTACGACCTCACCGGCGTGACCTGGTTCGTCCGCCGCGACGAGGCGCCGTTCCCCGACCTCGAGCGCGTCCTCGGACCGTCGCAAGCGCACTCCAACCCCATCGATGCGCTCTGCGACCTGCCCAACTTCTATCGGAGCCGGACCGCGATGCCGCGGGCGTTCGTCGTCCACGCGGCGCAGGTGGCCACGGTGGAAGAGGCCCGCGCGATGATCGAGGGAGCGGAGCAGCCCTTCCGCCACACCGCGTTCGTCACCCTGCCTGCCGGCGTGCCGCTGCCAGAGACCGAGCGCTGCGAGGGCTCGCGCGCGGCGATCGTCGACTACCGGCCCCGCGACGTGGAGCTCGAAGTGGAAGCCTGCGGGAAGGGCATCGCGGTCCTCAGCGACGCGTACTACCCGGGGTGGAAAGCCACGGTCGACGGACGGCCAGCGCCCATTCTCCAGACCGACCTGCTGCTACGGGGCGTCCCGGTCACCGCCGGGAAGCACCGCATCCACCTGCGCTACGAGCCGCTGAGCTTCACCGTGGGCGCGCCCACGTCCGTGCTGGCGTGGGCTGGGTTCCTCGTCGCGCTTGCATGGGTCGTCCGAAAGCGGCTGCGGCGACCAGTGGGGTGACTACCGGACGTCTGCAGCGGGAAGCGGTGCCGGGAGCCGGGGGGGCGGGACCGGAGGCGGTGTCCGCAGCTTCTGGTAGACGCCCCAGAGGTGCTCGTCGAACTCGGCCTGCACCTCCTGGCGGAGCGGCTGCTGCGCGGGGTCGAGCGCCACCATCTGGGTGAGCAGCGTGAGGGCGACCTTCCAGCCGGCCATCGTCCTCAACGTGCGCAGCCGCGCGACCTCGGTGAGCGAGACCTCGAGGAGCGAGGTCCGAAGTGGGACCAGCCTCTCCGGGGCAGCAGTCGGGGCCACCTGCTCGAGGATCGCGAAGGCGCGGCAGAGCTGGCGCTCGGAGACCGACTGCTCCAGGGCCTCGAGCGTCGCCGGTCCCGTGAACTCTGCGTCGCAGCGCTCGTGCGCGGCCTGGCAGGGCGCGTGGGCGCAGCCCGCCGAGAGCGCGAGAGCGAGTAGGGCTGCCGTCCAGTTCGTCATCTCGACACCTCGTCGTTCGTCGTGCGGGTGAGTAACCCGAGGCGAGCAGGAGGGCAATTGCTGGCCGGGTTTTTCCGGTCGGGGCGCCTGCAGTCCTGAGAGCGCTTCGCACGGACGCATTGCAGGGATGAAGTCCCTCGCTGCATCTGCCGCGTCGGGTCGAGGACTTCCGGGGACTTGCGCGTTGCAGGCGCGTGGCACGCTGCCTGCTTTGGATACGCGGCGAAGCGCAGCTGCCCGAGAGGCTGGTCCCCCCCCCGCCGCCCTCTTGGAAGCTGCGCTTCTCTTTTTGGGTCTACTGCGCAGCGGCCGGGACGATGGGTGCCGGAGCGGGCACGCTCGGCAACACCAGCGGGACGGCCTGGGGATTGAGCGCCGCGACGAATCCGGGGTCCTGCAGCAGGTTGCGGACACCGTCCTGCACGGTCCGGGTGAGGACCTCGTAGTGGTAGGCCAGCTTCCGCGAGCGCCCCCAGCGCCTCGACGACCCGAGGATGGGGCCGGCCCAGATTGGCTGCGTGGACCCGGGGCGCACGAGCTGGGCGAGACAGCTCAGCTCGCCTGCGTAGACGTTGCCCTCACGGAGCCGAACTGCCGGACGATGACGCGCAGGGTGGTGGTCTCGCCTGCGTCCACGACCCGGACGCCGTAGTGCGCGAGCGTGGTGTTGAAGTGCCCGGCCAGCCAGGGCACGACCGGCTGATCGGTGTGGAACTCGTCGCCGGAGCGGTGCCTCGCGAAGCGCGTCAGCGGCGGCTGGCGCTCGTCGAAGTACTCGACCCGGAGCGTGGAGAGGAAGAGCCCGGTGCGGTCCAGTTGCTTCAGCTGAGGCGGGTTCTCGGGCATCCACTCCAGCGGGTACCGGTCGTTGGAGTGGGCGCAGCCGGCGGCGAGCAGCGAGACGAGGAACAGGAGGGACAGGGACGAACGCATGGTGGGCTCCGGCGCGAGAGGCGCGGCATCTACCGCCGGCCCCATTTCACCAACCAGTGGACTTCCGATGGCCCGGGCTACTTCCTGGCGGCGCCGAACTCCAGCCAGACCCACTGCTGGTAGCAGGCCGCGACGGTGGCGCGCTGGTAGTCCACCACCAGGGCGAAGACGTCCCCGCCGTCCTCCTTGAACTCGGCGAGGCCGCGCGCCGCCTTCTTCTGCGGCTTGCCGAGGAACGCGCCCATCAGCGAGAGCACCTCCTGGAGTTGCTTGCCGCCCCGGGTGTCCCAGTAGCCGTGCACCTGGCAGCCGTCGAGGACGGAGAAGGTGAAGCGGGGGAAGCCGTCCGCGTTCGTGGCCTTGGGCACCTTGAGCGAGCGCGCCTGGTAGTCCTTCTTGCGCGGGTCCTCGTACCAGTCGCAGATGAGCGCCGCCCAGTCGTTCTTCTTCCGCAGCTGGCAGAGGCGCTCGTAGAAGGCGCGGTCGTCCACCACCACGTCGGACTCGCTGACGAACCAGCTCAGGTTGCTCATTGGGGCTCTCGGGGTTGGGGTGCGCCGCCACACTACTTGCGCCGCAAGCCCGGGGCCATCGCGCCCGCGGGAGAGCTCAGAGGCCGTGAAGATATCGCGCAGGCAGGCCCGTGCGCGCGTGGGGCCTTACCCACCCAGCCCAGAAGAGTCGCGGAGGCT
>CAZAIE010000627.1:0-5007 GCA_964485035.1 uncultured Myxococcaceae bacterium
GTCAGGCCCCGGCGTCGCCAGTCGCAACCGTGCCTGACGAATCAGCTCTCGCGACGCGCCCTTGCTGGCCATACGCACCTCCCTCGAGATTCGCTTCGGCCGTCAGGCCTTCGCACGCGCCCGCTGGATCTCCGCCGCCAGCTTCGTGACTCGGGCGTCCCAGTGCGCCGCCAGCCCGGGGAAGTCGATCCCGGCCACTGTCACCGCAGGGTTGAGGCGGTAGCTGCCGTTCTTGTCGTTCTCGATCAGGTCCAGCTTCGGAGGGATGTGGCCGCGAAGCTCGTCCTTGAGCCGGGAGACGCCCTTCCATCCCTGCTCGGCCTTCGCTCCAAGGTCGTCCTTGTGAACCCATCCGGCGCCCGCCGCTCGCCCGCGGCCAGCAACGAGCCTGAGGACCAGATGGAAGGAGTTGGCGGTCAGGGGCACGGTCCGATCGCCGAGCGTCACGACGGTCCGCTTTCCGATGATCTGGCCCGTCACCGTCATCGGAAGGCAGTCGGCCGCCTCCACCTCGGTGGTCTGTGCTCCCCCGCCGCGCGCCTTCCGCATGACGTCCGCGCAGGCCTCGTGCTTCGCCCGCCCGCTGCGATTGAGCGCGTCCTGGATCTTGTCCTTGAAGGAGGGCTTGCTCTCGCTGACCGGCTTGGTGATGAAGTCGTCGGCGCCGTCCTTGAGCGTCTTCACGACGTAGTAGTGCTCCTTGGCGTGGCCGCTCACAACGAGCACCGGGACCTGGTGCATGTCCCCCTCGTTCCGCCGCGGGTACTTCTCGCGGATGAACTCCAGCAGGCTCAGCCCCGCCTCGGGATGGGGCTTGATCGAGTCGGGGTGCGCCATGATCTGGAGGTCGAGCAGGACGTAGCAGAACTCGCCCTCCTCCACGATCCGCCGGCCATCCTCCGCGTTCGTCACGTGGACATGGTCGTGCCCGATCGAGTCGAGCAGCTCCCCAAGCTCCTTGGCCATCTCCGGTTCGTCCTCGACGAGCAATGCGATGTGTCGGCCGCTCATGGCTGTTTCTCCTGTCGTTTCGCCTGCTTGATTGGGAGCACGAAGGTCACGGTCGTGCCCTTGCCCTTCTTGCTGGCCAGCGAGAGCGCCCCGCCGTGCTCGGTCTCCACGATCTTCTTCGCCAGCGGCAGCCCGAACCCCGTCCCGTCGGGCTTGCTGGTGCTGTAGAGGTGGATCGCGTCGCGGACGGCCTCTTCGCTCATCCCGCAGCCGCCGTCGGCTACCTCGACCACGACGTGGCCGCCATCGGCGCGCGCGCTGACGCGAATGGTCCCGACCGCCTTCGCGTCGTAGGCCTCGAAGGCGTTCTGGAGGACGTTCGAGAACGCCTGGAGCAAGCGAGCCCGGTCGGAGTCGACCACCAATTCCGGGTCCGCGCGCACCCGCACCGCGAGCTGGTCGGCCTTCCCCTTGTTCCGGTCCCGGACGAGATCCGCAGTCTCTTCCAGCATTTCCCGCACATTCTCGCGAGCGAACTTCGGCGTGACCTGCTTCGTGTACTCACGGAGCGAGTCCACGATCGCCGTCAGGAGCCGCAACCGCTCCCGGGCGCGCTTGATGTGCTTCCTCGCCCCCGTTCGATCGAAGCGCGAACGGTCCACGTCCTCCTCGAGGTGCATCAAGGACATGTCGAGGGGGGCGATGACCCGCACGATCTCGTGCTTGGCCTCGCGGACGAGGAGCTCGGCGTAGTTCTCCGCCACGCGCACAGCATCCCGCCTGGCCTTGGGCCCGTGCTTGGACTCGAGGTCGGTGAGCCACTGGAGCAGTAGGTCCCCGTGCTGCTCCTTGAGGACGTCCGCGCGCGTGAGCTCGGTCCGCAACGCTTGGCTGCGCTGGGCCGCGTTCAGCACCCAGGAATTCGAGTCCTTGAGGAGCCGTGCGATCGCCACATTGAACGTCTCGTGGCGGAGGTACTGCAGCGTGTGCGCGACCGCCTTCCGCACCTCCCATTTCGGGTGTCCGGCGAGCGCGACCATCCGGTTCCCCAGGGTTGCGACCTCGTCCTTGCTCGGGTTGCCCGTGCGGAGGAAGTCGCCGGCGTGCTCGACGGCCTGCGATACCGTCGCCCAACTCGGGGAGGAGAGCTTGTCGAGGAGTTGCTCGGTGGTCATGGCTGGCTCCGGGTCAGTGGCCGTACCGCTGCATGCGAAGCTGGAAGGCCTCGCTGCCGCCTTCGAGCACCGCCTCGATCGCATCCTTCGCCTCGTCGACCGTGCCGACCCGCTCGAGCGTCGACTGCTTGCCGTCGGAGGAGAGGACGAAGACCCGCTCCGCGTCGCCGAGCACTGGGATGTTCGGGTTGTGGGTGACGAAGATGAGCTGCCGGCGCCCCTTCGCCGCCTTCAGCGTCCGGACCACGGTGTCGAAGATGTACTTGTTGTCGAGGTTGTCCTCGGGCTGGTCGATGAGCAGCGGGCGCTCGCTCTCGCGCAGCAGGATGGGCAGCACCGTCGTGCAGCGCTGGCCGGTGGAGAGCGCGGCCGAGTCCTTGTAGCTCTTCCCATCGAGTAGCTCGATGCGCGGCTTGTCCTCGAGCTCGACCGTCTCCAGCCGGTAGAGCAATTCGCTGCCGTGGAGAACCTCGACCACCCGCTTGGCGCGGTCCTCGTCCAGCCCCGTGCGGGCCGCCAGCCGCTCCCAGTCCTTCCGCTGCACCAGCACCGAGAACTCGGAGGGCGTGGCGTTCTTCGAGCCCGCGATGCGCTCCACCACCGCGGAGTGCTTCATGCTCTGGCCCTTGAGCGCCTCGGTGAGCAGCTCCCGGTAGGCCTCGTTGTTCTCTGCCTGCGTGACGGTCACCCGGATCTCGGGCCGCAGATCCTCGGACAGCTCGTCGGCCACCTTCTTCCGGAGCTGGAACCGCTCGTCCCGGAGGTTGGAGAGCCGGGCCAGTAGTTCGAGGCGCTCGGCGTCAGCCTCGCGGCGCTCCTTCTCCCGCAGGTCGAGGTCCTTCTTCGCGGCCGTGACGTCGGCGGAACGTTTCTGGAGCTGCGCCCTCTCGGTCGCTCGGCCCTCCTCTTCCTGGGTCTTGGCGAGGAGCGCGCGATACTCGGCCTCCTGCGTCGCATGGAGGGCGACGAGGGCGGTCTGCTGCTCGGACACCACGACTTGCGCGGCATCGACCTGATGCACCACCTTCGCCGCGGCGCTCTCGAGGACCGTGCGCAGTTCCTCCACCTGCTGCCGCACCAACGCGAAGACGGGGCCGTTGATGCCGTCGAGCGCGTCCGCCTCGAGGCGCGACTCGATTCGACGCACGATGCCGTCAGTGACGATCTGGAAGTCCTGTCGCGCCTTCGGCAGGTCGCTGCCCAGGACCTCGAGCGCCTTGCGCTCCTTCTCGCGCAGCGCCTTCCGAGCATGAGCGGCGTTGACCAGCTTGGCGTCCGGCCCCTCGGCTTTCTGGAACGCCTTGAGCTTCTCCTTGAGGGCCTCCTCCTCCGAGGCGCTGTCCCGAAGGTCGCCGATCTCCGCGTTCAGCCGCAGGAGATCGCTCGCGTTCTGCTCCAGGTCGCGCGCGACCTTGCGGATCTCGGCCTCGATGCGCCGGACATCCTCCTCGATGAACTTGTCCAGGAGCGCCAGCTGGAGGCTGGGGTTGGTGGCGATCTCCTCGATCTCGTTCTGGCTGTAGATGTCGGCCTTGAAGATGTTGTCGCGCTCGAACGAGACGGCCGTGGCCTCGCCCCGCTCGTTGAGGATCTGGGCCGTGTCGTTCCAGGGACGCTCGGCCACGTACCCCATCCCGTGCTTGGTCCGCACCTGCAGGCGCAGGCGGCCGTTCCCGAGGTTGCTCTGGAGGAGCGCCTTGACGGAGCGCGCCCGCGCGCTGCTCGCCCTCTCGTCCGGCATCAGCCCGAGAACGTAGCGGACGAACTCGAGGACGGTCGTCTTGCCTGTGCCGCGGCCGCCGATGATGCAGTTGAGGCCGTCGGCGAACTCGAACTTGGCGCCCTTGAGGAAGCCGCCGGTGGGCTCGAGCGAGACGATGGTGTGGTGCGGCGCCTTCACCGCGTCGGGCTCCAGGACCTTCTTGAGCGCAGCAGCCTGCCGAGTTCGTGCCATCTGAGTTCTCCCCTTGGTGTTGCGGATCTGCCGCCGCAGCGCGTGGTCGCCCGCGGGCGCTACGGCGCGGCCTGGTTCCTGCCTACGGTGAACAGCCGGTCAGACTTCCCAGGTGTGCCGCGAGGTACCTCTCGAACGGGCCTTTCTCGATGCCCATCCGCGCGGCGATGTCGGCAACGACCTCCTCGATGCCTGGCGCCTCGGGACGTCTGAGTTCCATGGCGATGCGCAGCATGGCGATCGGCCAGAGTCCGTCGCCGTGAGCGCTCGGGTGCTCCCTTCGGGTCCGATTCGTTGCCATCCCGTTCTCCTCCCTTCACTGCGTGGCGAGCCTAGCGGCGGGGTCCGACACCCCGGGGGCGGATGGCCCAGCGCGACACGCGCGCCAGGCCAAAGCGCCCCACGTGGCGCCCTACGCGGCCACACGGCGGCGCGTGGGCTTCGGGTCGGCCTCCGGGGCCTCCTGCTTCGCGGCGGCCTCACCGGCGCCCTCCATGGCGGCGACGGGGAGGGGCGTCACGACACCGATCCCGGCCCGCTGCAGGAGTTGCTGCCGAATGGCCTGGAGCGTCTCGGGGTGCTCGGCGAGGAAGTGCCGTGCGGCGTCGCGGCCCTGGCCGATCCGCTCGCCGCCGTAGGAGAACCAGCTCCCGCTCTTCTCGATGATCTGCGCCTCGACACCGAGGTCGATGACCTCGCCGGTCAGCGAGACGCCCTGGCCGTAGAGGATGTCGAACTCGGTTTCGCGGAACGGAGAGGCGACCTTGTTCTTGGCGACCTTCACGCGGGTGCGGTTGCCGATGACCGAGGCCTCGCCATCCTTGGCGCCCGGCTCCTTGATCGCGCCGACCCGCCGTATGTCGAGCCGCACCGAGGCGTAGAACTTGAGCGCGTTGCCGCCGGTGGTGGTCTCGGGGTTGCCGAACA
>CAZAIE010000628.1:0-4946 GCA_964485035.1 uncultured Myxococcaceae bacterium
GCGCCGAAGCCGAGGCATGACCCCCGCCGCGACCCCAAGAAGCCGAAGGACCTCGCCCTGGTGGTCAGGCCCGACCCCGTCCCCGAGCCGCCCGCACCTCCCGAGGTCCGCGAGGTGACGCTCAACCTCGAGCCACAGAGCTTCGCGTGGATCCGCGTGGACGACCTGGCCGAGCGGCGGGCCCAGACCTGGACCGGCCCCCTCGCGGTCGGCGACCACCTGGTCCGGCTGCGCTGCGACTTCTGCGTCGACGAGCCGATTCCCCTCAAGGTGCCCTCCTCCAAGGACCAGCCGGTGCTCCGGCCGCTGGAGGTGCGCATGCGCCTCAAGGCCCCCGCGGTCCTCGAGGTCGACGATCCCTCGTCCGTCGTCACCGTGAACGGCAGGAGCATGGCCCCGGCCACCGACAACCCGCGACGCAGGACGCTGGACATCCCGCTCCCCGCAGGTCGAGACTCCGCGCGCGTCCTGGTCGAGCTGCGGCGGGAGGGCCAGCCCCCGCGGACCTGGAACCAGGACGTCTTCGCCGGCCGGACCAACACGCTGCGCGCCCCGTGACCGAATGACGCCGACGCTCCTAGCCCTCCTGCTGGCACTCTCCTCCGCGCAGGTCTCGTCCGACCCGCTCAAGGAGGCCCCGGCGGCGTTCTACGACGAGGCGGGCGTCGAGTTCCGCAAGGGCAACTTCCGCGAGGCGCTCGCCAAGATCGCCGAGGCCCGGCGACAGGGCGGGCTCTCAGAGGGGCAGCGGTACATGCTCGCCCTGCAGGAGGCACTGTCGTTCATCTACCTGAACCAGGCCAAGGACGCGCAGCCCGCCATCACCGAAGCCCTGCTCTCAACGCCCGACCTCTCCTTGGATCCCCTCAAGTACGGCCAGGAGGCCAAGCGGGAGTTCGACCGGGTCCGCGAGCTGCCCGAGGTCCAGCCGCGGCTGGAGAAGCGGCGCGAGGAGCTGCGCCTGCAGAAGCTGCGCGAGGAGGAGACCCGCCGCCAGGCCGAGGAGGCCGAGCGCAGGCGCCGGGAGCTCGCGGCCATCCCCGCCCTGGTCCCGATGGTGGAAGAGCACAACGTGCTCTTGAACTTCCTGCCCTTCGGGGTCCCGCAGCTCGACCAGGGCCGGCTCGTCCCCGGCGTGCTCTTCGCGGTGGGCCAGGGCGTGGCCATCACCGCGACCATCCTCACGTACACGCAGGTCCAGTCCTACATCGACAACAGCGACGGCAAGGTGGACCCGACCAACGTGGACGCCGCGCGCGGCTTCCGCGTGGGCAACTGGATAGCCTTCGGCCTCGCCATCGCGGTCTACGCCGGGGGGGTCCTCGACGCCTTCCTGAACCACCAGGACCGGACCGTCTCGCTGGTCCCCCGCGAGGAGTACCTGCGCCTGCGCCCACCCGATGCGGCCCCGGCACCGGGCGCCCCCGACGCGCCCAAGCCAGCGGCGCCCGCACCTGCCGCGAAGCCTTCCGCCACCTTCTTCCTGGCCCCGGTCCCGGGCGGCGCTGCCGCGGGGATCGTCGGCCGCTTCTGAGGGACTCCATGCCCAGCCTCACCGTCAAGACCCCCACCGGAATCGAGCTGCACATCCCGCTCGTGAAGCGGCTGACCAGCGTCGGTCGCGGGGCGGACAACGACGTGGTGGTGGACGACGCCGGAGTGCCCCCGAGCGCCTTCCACATCGAGTACGACGGCGCGGCTTACCGGCTGGCGGTGCACGACGCGCCGGTGAAGGTGAACGGGGCGAAGAAGAGCGAGGCGGTGCTGGCGCTGGGGGACGTCATCGCCGTGGGCGCCTCGGAGATCCGCTTCTCGGAGTCCCTGCCGCCCTCTCGCCGGCCGGTCCCGCCGGGGCTGCCCACGCCCGCCCCCGAGGCCCACGGCCCGGCGCTCTCGGCGACTCCCGCGGTGGACCCCAGCGCGCTCAACAAGCTGGTGGCGTTCAGCCAGAAGCTGATGACCCGCTACGAGCTCGACCCGCTGCTGGACCTGATGATGGACCAGGTCATCGAGCTGACCCGCGCGGACAAGGGCTTCCTCATCCTCTTCGAAGCCAACGAGCCGCACGTCAAGGTCGCCCGCAACCTCAAGCACGAGAACATCGACGACGCCGTCAGCCGCATCTCCGACTCCATCGTCGCCAACGTGCTCAAGACCAAGAAGCCACTCATCGTCTCCGACGCGCTCTCCGACCCGCAGTACAAGAGCAGCGAGTCGGTGGTGAACCTGAAGCTGCTCTCGGTGATGTGCGCGCCGCTCACCGAGAAGGGCGAGGTCTTCGGGCTCATCTACGTGGGCAACGACTCCATCGCCAACCTCTTCGAGCCCAAGAGCCTGGACCTGCTCACCATCTGGGCCGGCCAGGCCTCGCTGATCCTGCGCAATGCGCTCCTGGTGAACGAGCTGCGCCTGGACAACGCCGAGCTGCGCAAGCAGCTCGAGGTGGAGCGCTACGGGGAGATCATCGGCGCCTGCACCGGGATGCGGGACGTCTACAAGAAGATCGACAAGGTCGCGACCACCGACATCTCGGTGCTCATCACCGGCGAGACCGGCACCGGCAAGGAGCTCATCGCCCGGGAGCTGCACAAGCGCAGCCCGCGCGCCAAGGGCCCGTTCATCACCATCAACTGCGGCGCCATCCCCGAGAACCTGCTGGAGAGCGAGCTGTTCGGCCACGTCCGCGGCGCCTTCACCGGCGCGATCGCCACGCGGCAGGGCAAGTTCCAGGCGGCCAACGGCGGCACGCTCTTCCTCGACGAGATCGGCGAGATGCCGCTGCAACTGCAGGTGAAGATCCTGCGCGCGCTCCAAGAGCGGCAGGTGAACAAGGTGGGCGACAGCCGCTCGGAGACGGTGGACATCCGCGTGGTCGCGGCCACCAACAAGAACCTCGAGGATGAGATCAAGCGGGGGACCTTCCGCGAGGACCTCTACTACCGCCTCAACGTGGTGACCCTGAAGCTCCCGCCGCTGCGCGACCGCGGCGAGGACATCATCGTCATCGCCAAGTACTTCCTCACCCGCTACGCCCGGGAGTTCAACGCCAAGGCCAAGGGCTTCTCCCCCAACGCCTCCATCGCCATGAAGAAGTACGGTTGGCCGGGCAACGTGCGCGAGCTGGAGAACCGCATCAAGAAGGCGGTGGTGCTGGCGGACAAGGCCTTGGTCTCGGGCGAGGACATGGACCTGCACGCCGACAGCCTGGAGCCGCCGCTCCCCCTGGCGGACGCGCTGGAGCGGTACCGCAAGAGCTACATCAACGACATCCTCGACCGGAACAACGGCAACCGCACGAAGACCGCCAAGGACCTGGGCGTGGACCCGCGGACGATCTTCCGGCACCTGGAGAAAATGGAGGCCGAGCGCACCGGCCGCCCACTGCCGCCGGAGCCCGAGGACCTTCCGCCGGAGACGACTTGAGCCTTCCCCGCCCCACCCCTCTCCGGGGGCCGGCTATGGCACCCGCGTCAGTGGCCACGCCTGCAGGCGGACGCCACGCCGGGGCCGTTGCGTCCAACCACGCGGATCTCGGGGAGTTCCGGCCGGGCCCCGCGGTGGCAGGCCGCTTGCTTCGCTCCCTGGGAGCAGTGGCAATCGGCCTGACCTGGGTGACGGCGATGATCGGCGTGAGCGGCTGTCTGGTGACCGACGAGATCGTGGAGCGCGTGACCCCTCCGCCCACGCCCGAGCCCAACCACCCGCCGTCCATCGTCGAGTCGTCGGTGACACCCAGCAACGGGGTCTGCCTCAAGCCGCTCGGTGACGTGGTCTGCGAGAAGATGACCTTCAGCATCGGGAGCGTCGTGGACATCGGCAAGGACGTCGATGATCACCAACTCGAGTCCCGGTGGTTCCTGGACTACGCGCCGGGCGCCACCTTCCACACCCTGCTCAGGGGCGGCGGCGTCATCGAGTCACAGGCCAACGAGCAGGGCGAACGGCTGTGCACCACCTGCAGCCTGGAGTTCAACCCCAACGATCGGCAGGTGACGCGCGGGATCCACATCCTCAAGTTCATGGTCAGCGACGGGTTTGGAGACCTCTCGCAACCCGACAAGGTGAAGCAGGGACGCGGGTTGGCGACCTACACGTGGTGCATCGACACCTCCCACTGCGTCGGGGGTGGCCAGTGAGGTGCGTGGCGCTGCTGCTGCTGGTCTTCTCGGGCTGCGCAGACATGGCCATGCTCGAGCGGATGGACGGAGGGGCTCCTCCCGCGTGCCTGCGCAATTCCGACTGCGCGTCGGGAGAGCTCTGCTACGCGGATGGCTGCGGCAGCGCGGTGGACTTCGCGGTGCGGGTGAACCCCAACTCGAAAGAGTACGTGGTGCAGGACTTCAACCCGGTGAGCGTGGCCATGAGCCGCATGGACCTCGCGCTGCAGGACCCGGGCATCATCGAGGGGCGGTTGCAGGTGCGCACCGAGAAGGGCGTGACCCCCTACCCCCTCTCCTTCCAGCTAGAGGCGCGCGGGCGCTCCCTGGTCTTCCCCAGCCTCTGGTTCGACCAGCCCATCTCCCTCAGCATCCCCAACCCCAAGTGCGACATCGACGCGGCGGGCTGCGGCGTCTTCTCCTTTGCGGTTCCGCCTGGAATGTGGTCCATCCGCGCAGCGACCGCGGCGCCTGTCCAGCTGGTCTCCGGCGAAACCAAGGTGGAGCAAGTGCTGGCACCGGTGCTCTCGGAGCGCGGGGTGGCGCACAACCAGGTGGTGGATCCGGGGCTGGTGCTCGGCGCGAGTCCCGTGGACGTGAGCGGCAAGCTGCAGATCCGTCCAGGGGAGCCGTGGCCCGAGACGCGCAAGGTCTACTTCCGCTTCCAGGTGCTGGACCCCATCTCCATGGCCGCCCTCTCGCAGCCGACGGTCTTTTTGGGCTCGAGCGAGTTCCACGTCTACGCCTCCGCGGTCTCGCCCCCAGCGATGCTCCGGGTGATGCCCGACC
>CAZAIE010000629.1:0-4939 GCA_964485035.1 uncultured Myxococcaceae bacterium
ATCGTCACCTGCCCGGCCTACTTCAACGACGCGCAGCGCCAGGCCACCAAGGACGCGGGCCGCATCGCCGGGATGAACGTCCTGCGCATCATCAACGAGCCCACGGCGGCGGCGCTGGCGTACGGCCTCGACAAGCAGAAGGAAGGCAAGAGCGAGAAGATCGCCGTGTACGACCTCGGCGGCGGCACCTTCGATATCACCATCCTCGAGCTCAACTCGGGCGTCTTCGAGGTCAAGGCCACCAACGGCGACACCTTCCTCGGCGGCGAGGACTTCGACCAGCGGATCATCGACTACCTCTGCAAGAAGTTCCTGGCCGACACCAAGATCGACCTGAAGAAGGACCGCATGGCCCTGCAGCGCCTCAAGGAGGCGGCCGAGCGGGCCAAGCACGAGCTCTCGAGCGCGGAGGAGACGGAGGTGAACCTCCCGTTCATCACCGCCGACGCGACCGGCCCCAAGCACCTGACCGACACCCTGAGCCGCTCCAAGCTGGAGGAGCTCGTCACGGACCTGGTGGACCGCTCGGTCGAGCCCTGCAAGACCGCGCTCAAGGACGCCGGGCTCAGCGCGCAGCAGCTGGACCAGGTGATCCTCGTCGGCGGCATGACGCGCATGCCCAAGGTCCAGGACTGCGTGAAGAAGTTCTTCGGCCGGGAGCCGCACAAGGGCGTCAACCCGGACGAGGTGGTGGCGGTGGGCGCGGCCATCCAGGGCGCGGTGATGAAGGGCGAGGTGAAGGACGTCCTCCTGCTCGACGTGACCCCGCTCTCGCTGGGCGTGGAGACCGCCGGAGGCGTCTTCACCAAGATCATCGACAAGAACACCACCATCCCCTGCAAGAAGAGCCAGGTCTTCTCCACGGCCATGGACAACCAGCCGCTGGTCAGCGTCCACGTCCTCCAGGGCGAGCGCGAGATGGCCGGCGACAACAAGACCCTGGCCCGCTTCGAGCTGGTCGGCATCCCCCCGGCCCCGCGTGGCGTCCCGCAGATCGAGGTCAGCTTCGACATCGACGCCAACGGCATCGTGCACGTGTCCGCCAAGGACCTCGGCACCGGCAAGGTGCAGAACATCCGCATCGTCGCCTCCTCCGGCCTCTCCGAGGAGGAGATTGGCCGGATGGTCTCCGACGCCCAGGCGCACGCAGCGGACGACAAGCGCAAGAAGGAGCTCGCCGACGCCAAGAACAACGCCGAGGGGCTCATCTACACCACCGAGAAGTCCATCGAGGAGTACGCGAGCCTGCTGACCCCGGCGGACGTCGAGGACATCAAGAAGGACCTCGAGACCCTGAAGAAGTGCCTCCAGTCCGATGACCTCGCGGCCATCAAGACCGCGTACCAGACGTTGGAGGGCAGCGCCTACCGCATCGCCGACATGGTCTACAAGAGCGACGGCGGTGGCGGCGCCTCGGCCTAGCCGTTCCCCCCTTCCGGTGTTCCCCAGGGCCGCGACCACCGCGGCCCTGGTTGTTTCTGACCCACCTTCTGGATTGGCGACGGCGGATTGCCAAGTGAATCCGCTGCATTATATTGGCCGCGCTTTGCGGCGGCCTACGGACCTCCGGGAAGACTGAAGTGATTCCGCCACGTTGCCTGCCCCTTCGATGAGCCCCTCGATGCCCTCAGCCAAGCGCGACTACTACGAAGTCCTCGAGGTGGCCAAGAGCGCCGCTGCCGACGAGATCAAGAGCGCCTACCGCAAGAAGGCGCTGCAGTTCCACCCCGACCGCAACCCCGGCAGCAAGGAAGCGGAGGAGAAGTTCAAGGAGGCCTCCGAGGCCTACGCCGTGCTCTCGGACGCAGAGAAGCGCGCGAAGTACGACCAGTTTGGCCACGGCGGCCTCGGCGCGAACCCCTTCGAGGGCTTCGGCGGCTTCGGGTTCAGCGGGTCCATCAACGACATCTTCGGCGACATCTTCTCGGAGATCTTCGGCGGGGCGCGCGGCGGTCGCCGCTCGGTCTCCCGAGGCGCCGACCTGCGGTACAACCTGCAGCTCACCTTCGAGCAGGCAGCGTTCGGGACCGAAGCGCCGATCAAGATCCCCCGGGCCAAGCGGTGCGAGGGCTGCAACGGCTCGGGCGCCCGCCAGGGCAGCGGCTTCAAGCCATGTCCCTCGTGCGGGGGCGCCGGCGAGGTCCGCTTCTCTCAAGGGTTCTTCTCCATCTCCCGTCCCTGCTCGCAGTGCGGCGGGTCAGGCAAGCACATCACCGACCCCTGCCCCACCTGCCACGGGGCCGGCAAGACCGAGGCCCAGGCCTCGCTCTCGGTGAAGGTGCCCGCTGGCGTGGACAGCGGCACCCGCCTGCGGCTCACCGGCGAGGGCGAGCCGGGCGACAACGGCGGGCCCCCCGGGGACCTCTACGTATTCCTCCAGGTGGCGGAGCACCCGCTCTTCCACCGGGAGGAGAACGACCTGCTCTGCGAGGTGCCCATCAGCTTCACCGAGGCGGCGCTGGGCGGGACCATCGACGTGCCCACGCTCGAGGGGAAGACGAAGATCAAGATCCCCCCGGGGACGCAGAGCGGCAAGGTGCTGCGCCTGAAGGGCAAGGGCATCGCCGACCTGAACGGCTACGGCCGGGGCGACCAGCACGTGCGACTGGTGGTGGAGACGCCCACCAACCTCTCCAAGGAGCAGCGGCACCTGCTGGAGGAGTTCGCCCGCCTGTCCACGCCCGAGACCAACCCGCAGGGCAAGTCGTTCTGGGGCAAGGTGAAGGAGCTGTTCGAGTAGCCGTCGTGCCAAGCCCCCTTCGGCCGGTCCCCGACCCGCTCCCGGTCAGCTCTTCGGGTCCACGTCCATCTCGCGGATCTCCTCGCGGTCGATGGTGAGGAAGAAGAGCGGCTTGTCGAACTCGCGCCGGGCGTCCACGGTGGTGCGGCCGGTGGCCCCGGGGAAGTCCTTCACCTTGAGCAGCGCCTCTCGCAGCGCCGCCCGGGTGGCGGGCGGCTGCGGTGCCTCCAGGAGCGAGCGCAGCACGCGACCCGTGTCGTAGCCCTCGGCCTCCAGGAGGGCCGGCTCGCGCCCGTTGGCGCGCTTGTACGCGGCCACGAACTCCTGCGTGTCCTTGCGGTCCGAGCCGGCGTAGAAGCCGTCCACGAACACCGCGCACTGCACGAACTTCCCGCCGCGCTCCACCAGCTCCTTGAAGTTCCAGCCGTTGCCGCCCAGGAGCTGCACCGTCTTGATTTCGCGCGGCTCCTTGCCCTGCGTCTTGGCGATGCGCTCCAGGTCGCGCTTGTCGCAGGCGTTGGTGATCACGTCCTCCACCGCGAGCGCGGGGGCGACCAGCCCGATGTTCCGGTAGTAGTCGGGGATGAACAGGACCTCGAAGTCGATGATCGGCTCGAGCTTCTTCTTCAGGTCCTCGAGCAGCTTGCGCTGCCGGTAGGGGTCGGTGACCGTGTCCATGATCTCCCGGCGGCGCGCGTTGAACTCGTCGCGCTGGTCCAGGTAGTAGCGCCCCACCAGCTTCTTCACTGGGGGCCCGAAGGTGGTGGTGTCGCCGTCGTAGGCCTCGGCGCCCCGGACCTCGGCGTCGCGAGCGTCGAGTTCGTCCCAAAAGTAGCGGACCAGGTCGTTGCCGTACGGGATGTTGGGGAAGAGCACCGCGAACTTCTTGAAGCCCTTCACCCGGGTCGCCCAGTCCGCCAGCGCCCGCGCCTGGGCGCTGTTGGTGAGCATGTTGCGGAAGACGTAGGCCCCCGCCTCGGTGATGCCCTCGGCCCGGGTGAGAGTGACGATGGGCGTCTCCTGGAGGTCGGCCTCGGCGGCCGCGTCGATGGCCTCATTGCTCAGCACCGGCCCGACGATGGCCATCACCTGGTCGTCCTGCACCAGCGAGGCGACGGCGGCGCGCGCCTGGGACCCGTCCCCCGCGGTGTCCTTGACCACCAGCTTGATGGCGCTGTCGGCGAGCGCCAGCTGCAGCCCGGCCATCACGCTCTCGCCGAAGCTCTTGTACTTGCCCGACAGCGGCAGCACCACGCCCAGGGTGTTGGGCCTTGCGGCCGCGTGGCGCTCGGCCCGCTCCAGCATGCGCCGCGCCTCCGGGGCCCAGGGGCTCGTCGGGGCCTTCTGCAGGAAGAGCTGCAGCGCCTCGCGCGCGCGGGTGCGGTCGCGCAGGTGCGCGTGGATCTTCGCGAGCTTGAACTGCACCAAGGGCCACAGCGGCGACTCGGGCGAAAGCTCCTGGGAGAGCCGCGCCACCTCGAGGAACGGCACCCGGGTCTCCACCAACTCGAAGACCCTCGCGTTCGACGCCTTCTGGCTCGCCTCGTCGCGGGCCTGGGCCGCCGCCTCCCCGTGCCAGCGCAGCGCCTCCGCCCACTGCCTCGCCCCCTCCGCCGCGCGGGCCAGCTGCCCCGCGGCCTCCACGCGGTCGGCCTCCGGGACCTTCCCGTACAGCGGGGCCAGCGTCTGCAGCGCGTCCCGGTACTCCTTCAGCTCCAGCTGGGCCAGCCCCAGCCGCCGCTTGGCGAGGTCGGCCTTGTCGAACAGCGGGCAGCGCAGGAGCAGCTCGCGGTAGCTCGAGCGGGCCCCCGAGAAGTCCCGGGCCTCGAACTGCTTCTCGGCGACCAGGTACAGCGCCTCGCCCACCGCCTGGCTCTCGCCCTGGACCTCGGCGAGCAGCTTCAGCGCCTCGGAGGGCCGGCCCGACTCCGCCTGCCGCCGCGCCTCCTCCACCTTCTCGCGCTGGGCGGGGTCGAGCTCCGACTGGGACCCGACCCGCTTCGGGCAGCCGAGGAGGCCCACCCCGAGGGTGAGGGAGACGAGGGCGACCGGGAGCGAGCGCATGGCAACGGACCTTCTGGTGAGGGACGCGACGAGGCCCATGGATATAGGGCAAAAACGCGGAGGACGGAACCGTGGAGTCTCCCGATCGGCATAGGGGGTGACGGGGCAATCGTCCCGTCATCCCCCTGCCACACC
>CAZAIE010000630.1:0-4932 GCA_964485035.1 uncultured Myxococcaceae bacterium
GCAGTCCCTGGTCGACGCGCTCGGCCACCGCATCTCGGTGATGGCCGCGAGCGAGGTGGCGAACCGCTCTGCGCCGAGGAACGCCACGTCGTGCACCTCGAAGAAGGCGCCGGGCTTGAACCGGTTGATCTCGTCCTGCGCCTTGAGCGTCCACTCGTTGTAGACCGCGAGTTCCACGCCCTTGGTCAGCGCCTTCTCGTACGCCTCGATGGCCTTCTCCTCGAGCGGGAAGGCCCGGTTCTCGAGCTCACCGCGGTACATCGCGAGCTGGTCCTCGTCGAGGCCGCGGGGGTCCGGGGAGTCGATGAGGTTCTTGGCGAAGTCCTGGTACGCCTGCCCGATGCGCGTGAGCGCCGCGATGCCCCAGTCGCCGGAGCCCACCGCGAGCACCTTCGCGTACTCGCCGGTGATGCCGGTGCCCCGGTCCGGGTCGCCAATGAGCTTGAGCTTCTGGGTGAGGTCCTTGCGCAGCCGGCCGACGTTGTCGAACTTCACCGAGGTGTACTCGCGCCACATCGGCTCCAGGGCCAGGAAGCGAGCGTGGGCATAGGCATTCACCGTCTGGTCGGCCGCCTTGTCCGCCGCGGGCAGCTTCTCGAACGACTTCACCAACTCGTCGATCTTCGCCTGCGCCTCCTTGTCCTGCTTCAGCTCGCGCAGGGCCAGCATCTCGCGGTACTTGGCGTAGTAGACCTTCGACGGCGTCACGTCCTTGCCGTACTGGTCGACGAAGACCTTGAAGGAGTGCGCCGCCTCCTTGAGGTTCTTCTGCTTCTCGTAGATGAGCCCGATGTTGAAGGCGATGTCGGGGAGGTCCTTCTTCCCCGGGAACCGCTCGATGTAGCGGCGGTAGAGGGCGATGGCGTGGTCGAAGGACCCGAGCCCCTCGTTCCAGAGCGCCGCGTTGTAGAGGGCGTCGGCGACCTTCAGCTCCTCCTCTCCCAGCTCCTTCGCCACGACCTTGGGCTCCGCCTTCTTCGCCACCTCCGGCTTCTTCTTCGCGTCCTTCTTCTTGTCGTCGGGCGCGCCCAGCACCCGGTCCACGAACTTCTCGTAGTAGGAAGCCGCGGTCTTGAAGTCGGAGGTCTTCTCGTAGAACGAGCCCAGGTAGAGCAGCGTGCGGCCCACCACGTCGCGGCCGTCGACGCCCTTGCCCTCGGGGTACTCCTTGAGGAGCCTCTCGCCGTCTTCGATCGAGAGGTCGAGCTGGCTCGCCTCCTGGTGGATGATCATCGCGTAGAGCAGCGCCTGGGCCGAGTACTTCGACTTGGGGAACTCGGCGACGAACTCGCGGTACTTCACCGCGGCCTGCGCCGGGTCCTTCTGCGCCTTGTAGACGGTCTCGTCGATGTACTTGTACTGGCTGGCCTCGACGAGGTCGCCGATGCGCGCGCCGAAGTCCTTGTCGTTGCCCACCAGCTTGGCGTTCCCCGCGAACTCGCGGGCGAGCTTGTTCAGGTCGAGCCACGCCTCCTTGGTCTCGAGGATGTTCAAGGTCAGGTCGGCGGCCTTGCGGCTGTACTGGTCGGTGGGCCACTTGATGATGATCTCGCCGAACCGCTTGGCGGCGTCGACGTCGTGCTTGTGGTCGTAGAAGACGAACGCCGCCTTGTAGCGCAGGGTGATCTCGTCGGCCTCGCCGGGGAAGGCGTTCACCGACTTGTCGATGGCCTCGACCAGCCGCTGCTCCCACTTCGGGATCTCCTCGGCCTTCGAGTCCTTGTCGTGGGTCACCAGCTTCACGGTGGTCTTGGCGACGCCGCCCTTCACCTTCTTCTCGTCGATCTTCTGGCCTTCCTTCAGTTCCTCGATCTTGCGGCCCTTCTTCTCGGCGTCGACCAGCTTCTCGTAGCAGAGCACCGTGTTGAACGCGGCCATCTTCGAGTACTGGCCCTTCACGTCCTTCTCGACGACCTGGGCGTACTGCAGCGCGGCCGGCTCGAACTCGTTGAGGGCCCAGAGGATGTCCGCGTAGTAGTACCGGAGGTTGTAGGCGAACTCGCTGTCCGCGAAGCTGTCCAGGTACTTCTTGTAGATGTCGCGCGCGAGCCGGTAGGTCTCCACCGCCTTCGTCTTCTGCGCCTCCTGGTGGTACTCGGTCACCATGGTGCGCAGCGCGCCCTCGGTGATCTCGTAGGCGGTGTCGATGGCCGCCTTGTTCGCGGCGTTGGCCTTGGCCCAGGGGGTGTTCGGCCGGTAGAGCTCGACCAACCGCTCCATCTCCTTGGCCACCTGGTCACGGCGGCGCAGCCCCTCGAAGCTCACGATGATGGAGTTCTGGTACTCCGGGCAGCGCGGGTCGTTGGGGTCGTCGCTGATGAGCGTGCGGAAGGTCTTGATGCCCGCGTCGTGCTTGCCGGCGGTCTGGTACTGGTCGGCCAGCTTGGCGATGAGCCGCCGCGCGTTGTCCTTGCCGGTGTTCTTCTTGAAGTAGGTGATCGCCTCGTCCACCGCGTCGACCTGGGCGAAGGCGGTGACGATGTCGTTGAGCGCCTCGGTCTTGAGGCCCGTGCCGCCCTTCTCGACCCTGGCGTTGGCGATGACGTCCTTGAACCGCTTGATCGCCTCCTCGTACGCCCCGGCGTTGAAATCGCACCAGGCCAGCTTGTAGATGGCGAAGTACTTGATCTTCGCGTTGTTGGACGCCAGCGCCTTCTCGAAGGCGGTGCGGGCCTTGCTGAGCTGGTTGGTGGCGAAGAAGTGCTCGCCCATCTGCACGTAGGCGTCGGGGACGAAGCGGCTCTGCGGGTACTGCTTGATCAGCTCGTTGTACTTGGCGATGGCCTCTTCCTTCTGGCCCGTCTCGTACTTGTTGTAGGCGAACGCGAAGAGCACCTCGTCCTTGCGCTCGTAGGTGGGGAACTCCTTGAGGATCTCCTCGTACTTGCGCAGCGCCTCCTGCCGGTAGAGCTCGCCCTCGCGCACGTACTGCTCGAACTTCGGCTCGGGGCCGGCCTGCTCGCCCTTGTTGGTCTTCTCCATCCACTTGGCGAGCGCCTCGTCGTACTTGGCGATGCCCTTGTGGGCCACGAACTTGCTCTTCTCCCACCACAGCTCGGCGAGCTGGAAGAGCAGGTCTGCCTTCTGGGCGCCCTGGACCTTGGGGATGATCTTCTTGAGCTGGTCGATCTGCTCGTCGCGCTTCTGGTCGGCCTTGGCGTCCACCGCGACGCCCTCGGAGAAGTCGGTGCCGAAGCGCGCGGGCTTCTTCTCCTCCTTCTTCACTTCCTTCTTCTTCTTGAGGAAGCCGGTCTTCTTCTGGTCGGCGACGGTCGCCTCACCCTTCTTCTCGCCGGCCGGAGCGGGCTCCTTGGACTCGGCCTTCTTCGGCTCCGCCGCGAGCGCGCCGGCCGACAGCCCGGACACGCACACCGCGACGAGCAGGAAACGCGGGTTGAAACGCATCGCCGTTCTCTCCTTGGGCGCTCCCTCGGGGAGCACCCGTACCGCCAATGCTGTTGGGCGCACGGCCGGGCAGGACCCGGCCGGGCTCAGCAAGACCCGACTGCGGCCTCGCTACTCTTCCTTCTTCTGGCAGCCCGACTTGAGCGTGTACTGGTAGTAGCCGATCTCGTCGAGCCAGAACTCGCCCTGGAACTGCCAGTACTCCCAGTTGGTCGCCGGCATCTTCGGGCGGTAGATGGACTGATCCTCGAGGTGCTTCTTCTGGTCGAAGCGGACCTCGAGCAGCGAGGTCTCCGACTTCGCCAGCTCGAACTTGATGATCTCCTTCTGGCTGTCGAAGCCGATGATGTTCTTGTCGGCCTCGTCCAGGCGGCGCTTCACGAAGCTGCCGGCGAGCTGGGTGTAGAGGTCGCGGCCCTGCTCGATGGCCCCCAGCAGGTCGGCCTGCAGCTTGCTGCCCTTCCAGACCGGCGCGCTGGAGATGATCTCCTTCTCCTTGAGCAGCTGGTCGCCGGCGGCCTTGAACTGCACCAGGCGGCGGTTCGCGCGCAGATAGTTCTTCACCGAGCGCGGAAGGGTCTGGTTCTCGGGTGCGAGCAGCGAGTAGTAGAAGTCGTTCCCCTTGTCCGTCTCCACCAGCGGCTTCAGCGTCTCGTGGATGGGCAGGTAGACCTTCTCGAAGGCCTCGAGGGCGTTCTTCGCGTCCTCGAAGAGGCAGGCGTAGTAGTAGACCGTGGCCTTGAGGATCCAGGACTCGGGCTGGAACGAGCCGGCGAACTGCGGCGCGTGCAGCGCCTGCAGCGAGCCCAGCGCCCCGCCCCAGTCGTCGTTGTGGAAGCGGGCCCAGCCGTTCTCGAAGAGCGCCTCGTCCCAGTACTCGGAGAACCGCGGCACCGCGTCGTAGGTGGCCACCGCGTCGGGGTAGCGGCCCATTCCGAAGTACACCCGCGCCAACCCCAGCCGCGCCAACTCCTGCACCCCGTCGAGGTCGGTGAAGGTGAGCTTGGGGCCGTTCTGCAGCTTGAGCACCTCCTGGAACGCCTCGATGGCCCGCTCGGGCTCCCCGTTGCGGGCCAGGATGATGCCCCCCAGGTAGCGGGCGCGGGCGTGGTAGGTGGAGTCGGCGGGGACGGAGCCCAGGAAGCTGACCGCGTCGTCGCGCTTGTTCTTGCGGTAGCTCACCATGCCCACGATGAAGTTGATCTTGTTGAGCACCTCGATGGGGAGCTTGGCGAACTCGTCGTTGTACTCCTTGTCGAGCACGCCGCCGGTGATGAAGTCCTCGTCCAGCGCCTCGCTGACCGCAACGATGCCCTCGATGGCCTTCAGGTAGTGCGGGTGGTTCGGCCCCGCCTTGGCCACGTACGAGTACTGACGGAGCGCGGCGTTGTAGAGCCCCCGCTTGAAGAAGCTCTGGGCGAGGTAGTACTCCGCCTTGAGGCGGATCTCCTCGGACTGGGCGTTGTCGGCGAGGTCGGCGAAGAGGAACGCCGCGGACTCGTAGTCCCCGTCGTTGTACGCCTGGAC
>CAZAIE010000631.1:0-4921 GCA_964485035.1 uncultured Myxococcaceae bacterium
CCCCCGGCCCCAGGAAGCCGGCGCTCCCCAGGGTTCTCCCCGCCTGGTCCAGCACCAGCCACGAGCCGAAGCCCGTGACCCCATGGATCTCGAGCTGCTCGCGGAAGAAGGGCAAGGCTTCCAGCAGGTCCGGCTCGGGCCACTCGGCACTGGGCTCGAGCCCTAGCTGGGCGTAGAGCTCCGCGTCCGCAGACCGAGCGGCCTCGAGCAGCTCGAGGGTGAAGGGCAGGAGCCGCAGCCGTCGGGTCGTGACGCAGAGGTCCATCGTTCGAACCGGGACCCTGCCACCTCGGAGAGGGGAAGGCGAAGGGAATCGCGGCACCTGACGCCGCTTCCCGCGGGCGCTATCGTGGCGCCCTTCCCTGCTGCCGGAGCCTCCCCATGTTCCTGCCTTGCGCCCTGATCTTCGTGGTCGCCGCCGCGCCCTCCTCTCCCGACCTGCAGTCGGCCCGCAAGCACGACGCCCTCCTCGGCGGCCCGGCGCAGAAGGCCCAGGAGAAGGTGGGCTGCCCCGGCCCGTGGGTCGCGAGCGAGAACCAGGCACCGGGCGCCAAGACGCCGCACCAGACCCAGCGCTGCCTGGCCACCGAGGCGCAGATCTACTCGCGCGACGGCAAGGTCTTCGCGGTGGGGCTGCGCCTGGGGGAGAAGCTCACGGCCGCGGAGGCGAAGAAGCGCTACCAGGCCGCGAAGGCGGCGCTGACCGCCGAGGGCTGCAAGGTCGAAGAACGCGGGCAGGCGACCATCGGCAGCTGCGCGCGCGAACGCCTGGTGGCCATCCTCGAGAACTGGGACTCGTCGAGCGACAGCCACACGCTCTCCGCGGTCTACGGCCAGGCGTCGGTGCTGGGGCCCCTCTTCGGCCTGAAGTAGCGGTCAGCGCAGCGCCGCCTTCACCTCGTGGATCAGCTCCTCGGCGCTGACGTCGAGGTGCTCCACCGCCGCGCTCGCGTCCAGCGCCCACAGCAGGCGGTGCAGCCGCACCTCCAGCGAGTCGCTGCTCGAGAGCACCCGCTGGGCGAGCGGCCAGAGCACCAGCGGCTCGACCGCGCCGGGCCGCAGCCTCAGGTGCTGGTTCTCGCGCAGCACGTCCAGCACCACGCCGGTGAGCACCGCCGGCTCGGCGAGCACGTCCCGGGCGATGCGCTGGCGCCGCGCCTCGGGCGTCTCCCCACGGATGTGGACCAGCCCGCGCCGGGCGCCGCGGACCTCCTCCCGCTCGAGGAGACCGTCGAAGCTCCCGTCTGGCTTCTCCAGCGCCACCAGCGTCCCGCGCTCCAAGCTCGCAGCGGCGCGTTCCAGCCACTCGGGGAGGCTCCCCGCGACGAGCCGGCGTCGCCCCTGGTCGAGGAGGAACTCCACGACCTGGCCCAGGGCGCCGCCCGTGACCGGGGCGAGGTCGATGCAGAGGAGGTTCCCGACCGCGTCGCTCGCGAAGGGCACCCAGCCCGCGCACCACCAGCGCGCAGCGACGCCGGGGTCCGGCTCGGCGAGCACGTCGGCGTCCGCCAACGGACCGGCGAGCCGCTGCTGCGTCGCCCACGCGGTCTCGAGCGCCGCGGCGGAGAGGGCCCGGTACCGCCCCAGGCCCCAGCGTGCGCCGTCGTGGCGCGCGAGCAGGGAGAGCAGCGGGTCGGGCAGCGCCGCGCCCAGCGTCGCCTCGAGCATCGCCACGTCCTCGGCCCAGGCCGGGCCCTCCCACGGCGAGGGCGCGTCGGGCGCCTGCCGCAAAAGGCCCGCCGCCAGGGTCTCGAGGGCCAGGGCCACCGAGCGACCCGCCTCCGCCGATCGCTCGGTGGGGGGCTCGGGGTCGCACGGGAGCGCCTCGACTCCGGCGGCGGTGAGAGCCCAGACGTCCAGCACCTCGCCGTCGAAGAGCACCGGGCGCCCGTGGACGAGCGGCCCCAGAACGTCGCGCGTCCCCGGCCCCAGAGCCTGCGCCAGGACCGAGGCGAGCTCGCGGTGGGCCGCGGGATCGTACGGGCCGAGGGGCCGCGGGGACGTCCCAATGACGCAGAGGCGATGCATGGCGCCGGATGGTGGCGTGAAGGGGCCCCCCGGGCAAGGAGCCTCACGCTCTCACTGGAGCCGCTTCAGCTCCTGGGCGATGCGACGACGCTGCGCGGCGCTCGGCTTGCTCTCGAGGTAGCGCTCGTAGTGCATCCGGGCTTCCTCCTTGCGGCCGCGGTCGCGCTCGAGGTCGCCCCAGTTCAGCTCCAGCACCGGCCGGGTCCGGCCGTGCGCCTTCAAGAGCTCGGCGCACTCGGCGTAGGCCACCGCCGCCTGGCGGTACTCCTTGGCGTTCCACAGCGCGAAGCCCAGGTTGTTCAGCACCTCGGCCCAGGTGTCCACCCGCGCGTACTTCAGCTCGACCGCCTTTCCCAGCAGCGTGTGGATCTCCTCCCAGCGCCCCGCGAAGGAGTCCGGCTCGACCCTTCGGCCGGCCTCGACGTACTTGCGGTACAGCCCCCGCCAGACCTGCAGGGCGTCGTCCTTCTTCTTGTATTGCCAGAGCAGGGTCGCCTCCCGACTGGCCTTCAGGAGCTCCAGCAGGCCGTTGCGCGCAGCCTCCTCCCCCAGCAGGCGTTCCGCCGCCTCGCCGTCGGCCTGGGCCCGCGCCTCGGCCTCCCGCTCCGCGTTGGTCTTCTGCTCCTCCAGCTCCGCGAGGAGTGCCGGGGAGCCGCGGCCCTCGGTGGGCTCGACGGGGGCGCACTGCGGCGTGCCGCCGGGGTCGATGGTGCAGGAGGCCCCGGGGCACGCCACCAAGAGCGAGCCCTCCTGCACCACGACGTCCAGGCCCACCCCGTCGAGGCACGAGCACACCTCCTTCTCGATGGTCGCCGCTCGCGCCTCGTCCACCTGATGGGTGATGCGGTCCACGAGCCAGACCCGGCAGCCTTCGGAGGCCGTCGCGAGGAGCCAGTCGGAGCGGGGAAGGGCAGTCCACTTGAGCTCGGCCGGGCCGGCCTTGAAGCGCCCGCTGCTCCGCACCGCCTGGACGGCCTGGGGGAAGCCCGACTCGATGGGCAGGCTCGGGTCGGGGAAGAGCCGCAGCGCGCGCTTCTCGACCCTCACCAGGCAGGTCTGGGCGCCGGTTGCGTAACCCACCTCCGCCACCCCCTTCCCGTCGGAGCGCACGGTCAGCTCGGCGACGAAGCCGGGGCCCGGACAGCCATCCTGGGGAGCCGCGACGCGTACGAGCGGGCTCCCGATGGACGCGAGGGTCTTCAGGTCGAAGAGGAGGAAGGCGTCCTCGAGAGCGACTCCCGACTTGGCGCCAACGGCCGCAGGCCGCAGCCCGTACGCGACGCCCAGGCCGGCCTGGGGGAGCTCGATCCACCGCTCCTCCAGCAGCACGGTGTCTCCGAGCCAGGCGACGAACCCCGGATCCGCGTGGACCTTGGCAGGCACCTGCGCGGCGGCCTCGGACCCGACCAGGCTCGCGCAGAGCAGGATGATCAGCTGGTGATGACGCATGGGATCTCCCGTGAATCCGGCAGGACGCGCGAGACTCCCGTCCCATTCAGGTGCCCAGCCAGACGGCCATCCTGGACTGCCAGCCCGGAGCCGTCGAGGACCCCGGGGCGACGGGTCCTACTCGGTGTCGGCTCCTCGAGACTTCCGACTCGAGAGACGAGCGACCCCCAGGAGAACCAGCCCGAGCACGACGCAGGCCCCCGCAACCACCATGGCAACAAGGGCGCGCTGTCGCGCCAGGGCCTCCCACTCCGCGCAGTGCCCGAAGGCGAAACCGAGCAACGAGGGCGCGATGGCAGAGGAGACCTCCCAACCATCGAGGGACGAGCAGTGGTACCGCCATCGCTCGAGGGCATAGGCCAGGAGGGGAAGCGCGGGGAAGACGGCCGCCACGGCCAGCCGCCGGTGCCGGCGCCGCGCCGGCGCAAGCAGGAGGGCGGCGGCAAGCACCACCAGGACGGTGGCCGTGACCGCCTGCCACTCGAGAAGGTCGCTGCCGCTCCCGAGGGGAGCGAGCCCCGACCACCAGGCGAGGGCGCTGCCGACCACCAGCAAGAGTGCGGCAGCGGTCTCACGCATGGCTGCACGCCTCCCTTCCTCTGGTCCCCGACGACCTTGCATCTACCAGGGAAGGAAGGGAAGCGAGCCCGGCCGCAGGCACCCATTCCCGGAACACTTCGAGCCGCACCGCCTGCCTACCACTCCCCGCCGCAGTTGCTCACGAACAGAGCGGCGTTGGCGCTGAAGCTGTCCATGGTCGCTCCCGCGCCATAGACGGTGTACCGGTCCACCGCGGCCAGGTCGTCCATGGGGATGTAGTAGTCGGAGTCCGAGGGGAAGCTCGCGCCGTCATAGACCTGCCACCAGCCCGTCCCTGCCGCGTCGGGACGGATCCAGGCGACCTCGGGGTAGCTCTTGCCTGCGGGCACGTAGTCGATGCGGAAGTAGGGCCCGCCGACTCCCGCGCGGATCTTCATCACCTGCCAGCTCGCCCCAAGCCACGTGGGGAGGTTGGGGGGCTTCGCCCAGTGCTCACCGTCGGCGCTGCGCTGCAGCACCCCGTCGCCTCCCGCCCAGAAGCTCCCGTCCGCGGCGCGCACGATGTTCCAGACCTCGGAGTTGGTCTTGAAGGGGTCGCTGCGGACGAGCCAGGCCTGGCCGCCATCGAGGGTCTCCACCAGGGTCCCCGCCGAGCCCACGGCCAAGACCCGCCCCGGTCCGGCCACGGTCACGCCGGAGTAGCTCGCAGCAGGCAGGCCGGTGACGCGGGTGAGGGTGTGCCCGTAGTCGTCGCTGTAGAACACGCCCTGATCGCTCGCAAGCCACAGGCGGGAGGCGTCCCAGGCGGCGTTGCTGATCCATCCGGTGATCGCCGGCGTGCTCACCCGCTCCACCGGCGCGCAGTGGCCGTCCAGCCGGACCAGCAGACCGTCCGAGCCCACGA
>CAZAIE010000632.1:0-4920 GCA_964485035.1 uncultured Myxococcaceae bacterium
GGATGGGGCAGGGTTCTAGGGAGAGCGTCGCTTGGACTCGACGACGAGGAGTTGGATAGTCCGGCAAGTAAGACAACTGACTAGTGATGATGTGCCCTGGAAGGCTGTCTCTGCAGGGCCGGCAATGGATGGCGCTGCAACAGTCCCATTGGTGTTTCAGCAGGCGGCTGTTGCTCTTGGGATTGATCCGCAAGATCTGGTTGCCATCGTCGACAATCCACCCGATGTGGACCTGCATGCTCTCGCGTTTTTGGTGGACGGTCTGCTCCTCGTGATGCGCAGTGGGAATGTCTATGTCTCGTACCGTGACATTCGAGACGTGGATGGGCCGGAGCGAAAGTTGCCTGGGGAATGGCTTCCCTCGCCAGCTCTCGTGTTGCGGATGGAGAATGGCCGCGACATTCGCTTTGAACTTCCTGTCTGGGGCACCCTCAGTGCTGTATGGAGCTTCCTCCTCTGGGTCGGTCCAATCTGTCGCAAGACGCACAGTGATGCGGACTGCCAGCAGTGACTGGCTCACAAGTTGACCGACTCTGGTTCGGCCCCGCCCCGGCACTCGACATCGCTAGCTGCGTCGCAAGCCCGCTGCTTGACGCCCTCCGACCCCCGCGTTACTCCCACGACCTTCACTTCCCAGGAGGACTCCGTGGCGAACGCATTCGACGTGGTGGTCATCGGCGCAGGGCCTGGCGGGTACGTGGCGGCGATCCGTGCCGCGCAGAACGGCCTGAAGACCGCCATCGTCGAGCGTGACAAGAAGCTCGGTGGCACCTGCCTCCTGCGCGGCTGCATCCCCACCAAGGCGCTCCTGCACACCGCGTCCCTCATGGACAGCTTCGCCAAGGCCTCCGACTTCGGCGTGAACGTCCAGGGCGTCACCCACGACATGGAGCGCACCCTCAAGCGCAAGGAGCGCGTGGTCGCCAAGCTCACCGCGGGCGTCGCCGGCCTGATGAAGAAGTACGGCGTCACGATCTTCAAGGGCCACGGCCGCCTCGCCGGCAAGGGCATCGTCACCGTCGAGGGCGAGACCAAGGAGACCATCGAGGCGCGGCACGTCATCCTGGCGACCGGCAGCGAGGTGAAGCCGCTCCCGTTCGCCCCGGTCGATCACAAGCGCATCCTCAGCAGCGACTCGATGCTCGAGCTCGCGAACGTCCCCAAGCGCCTCATCGTCCTCGGCGCCGGCGCCGTGGGCATGGAGTTCGCCTCCATCTTCAAGTCCTTCGGGAGCGAGGTGACGATCGTCGAGATGATGCCGCACCTGCTACCCCTCGAGGACGAGGACGTCTCCAAGGAGGTCGAGAAGGCCTACAAGCGCCGCAAGATCGACTTCAAGGTGGGCGCCAAGGTCCAGAAGGTGGAGACCACCGACGCGGGCGTGAAGGTGCAGGTCGCCGAGGGCGAGGTGGTCACCACCCTCGAGGCCGACATCCTCCTCGTCGCCGTGGGGCGCAAGCCGGTCATCGAGGACCTGGGCCTCGACACCGTGGGCGTGAAGACCGACCGCGGCTTCGTCCCCGTGGACGGGCTGATGCGGACTAACGTCGAGGGCATCTGGGCCATCGGCGACCTGGTGCCCACGCTGGCGCTCGCGCACGTCGCCTCGCACGAGGGCATCGTGGCGGCGGACGCCATCGCGGGGAAGAACCCGTCGCCCCTGAACTACGACCGCTCGCCGAGCGCGACCTACACCTCACCCGAGGTGGCGTCTGTGGGGCTCACCGAGAAGAAGGCGCGGGAGCGCGGCCACGACGTGAAGGTCGGCGTGATGCCCTTCGCGGCCATCGGCAAGGCGAGCATCTCCGGCGAGATCGAGGGCTTCGTGAAGATCGTCGCCGACAAGAAGCACGACGAGATCCTCGGGGTGCACATCATCGGCCCGCACGCGACCGAGCTGATCGCCGAGGCCTGCGCGGCGCTCGAGCTGGAGGCCACGGCGCACGAGCTGGCGCACACCATCCACGCGCACCCGACGCTCTCCGAGGCGATGGGCGAGGCCGCGCACGCGGTGCTGGGCCACACCATCAACTTCTGACGTTCAGAGCCCGAGCAGCTGCCGCAGCTGGCTCTCGTCGAAGCCCTTGACCGGGGTGTCGTTCACGAGAATCAGCGGGACGCGGCAGTTCTTGGTCGCCCTGGGGGAATCTGCGCCGCGGATGGGCCTTCCCTTGAGGTCCGTCTGGGGAACGTTGCAGTGCTTCAAGAACACGCGGTCGGAGAGGATGGCGCGGTCCGAGCTCTGTTCCTCGAAGTCGATGTCGTGCCGCTGCAGCCACTCGCGCGCCTCGTCGCACGACTTGCAGCGACGGCCTGCCTACAGGACGACCCTCTCGCCGAACGGTCTCTTGGGCTTCTTGCCCTCCATCTCCTGGACTTGCAGCTCCTTCGCGAGTTGCCCGCGATCGACGTCCCGTGCCGCCCGCATCGCTGTCTCTAGCTTGGACTCCGGCTTTTCGGGTAGCGGGCCCTCGCCTGCCAGGCGGCGCCGCGCCTCAGCGAGCGGAGGAGCAATCCGCGCCGCGAGTGGGGCGCCGGGAAGCCGGCTGAAGCCGGCTGGATGGGGTGATTGATTCCAGAGCGATTCAGGTGGGCGCCCAGCACGACGAGCCACCAGCAAACGGAGAGCCCGACCACGAAGGGCAGAGCGGAACCCCCTCTCCCAAGAACCCATGCGAGGAACGAGCAGGGTCCGCCCTGAGAGGGAGGGGGTGAGGGCCCCGCCGACCCGTCCCTCCCATTTCCAAAATGCACCGAGGGCGCCGAGCCTTGCGGCCCGACGCCCTCGAGACATCAGGTGCTACCGGAGTCGCTGCTTAGTGGCCGCAGCCACCCTGGGGCGCGCCGGAGTTGCTCGACAGGGTCTTCTCGCAGCCCTTGATCGAGTCCTTGTTCGGAGCGCAGAAGGCCTTCTTGATGGCCTCGGCCTCGATGCCCGAGAAGTCGTACTTCCCGTTGGCGATCCAGGTCGGGCTGCCACCGATCTTCAGGCCCTTGGCGATCTGGAGGTCGGCCTCGAAGAGCTTCTTGCCCTCGTCGCCGGTCGCGCACTTCTCGATGACCTTGGCGTCGATGCCGTTGGTGGCGCACTTCTGCCACTCCTTGTTGCGGTAGTCCTTGGCGCGGCAGGCCAAGTACTCCATCCACTTGTAGTTCTTGTTGTAGTGCTTGATGGCGCAGATCTGGCGGATGTCCTCGTCCACCTCGGACTGCCCGTGCATGGAGGTGAAGCCCTTGGCGGCGTCGCCGTCGCCGATGAAGTGCACGGAGAAGTCGATCTTGTTGTCGAAGGCCTTGAGGACCTCCTCCATCGCCAGGATGGCCTTGGCCCCGAAGGGGCACTCGGACATCACGAACACCTCAAGCTTCTTCGCGACCTCAGGCCGGCAGGCCAGGGTGGTCTTGCAGGACTCGAGCTGGCAGCCGCCCTCGTTGGCGCAGGCGGGGTTCCACTGCCCGCCGACGTTGAGCGACTTGTAGGCCCCGACCGGCTGCAGGTGGCGGGCGAACGCGTCGGTGGTCTCCTTGTCCGCGTCGAGCGTGGCGTCGAAGAGCACCATCGGGAGCAGCGCGTTGGGGGCGTTGAGGGACTCGTAGAACGCCTTGCCCTCGGCGTCGGTGTAGTCGAGGGTCTTGATGACCGGGTTCTCGATGCGCTGCTTGGCCATGCCCACCCAGCGCTCGGGGCCGCACTTGGCGCAGCGCTTGTCGCTGATGATGGTGACGTTGACCGGCGCGGGCGCGGGGATGGCGGCGCAGACGGCAGGCTTGGTGGTGAACTCGGCGCAGAAGCCCTTGAGGAACGCGTTCGGGCTGCGCTTGCCGCTGTAGGGCTTGCCGTTCACGAAGATGGTGGGGCTGCCGCGGGCGCCGCGAGCCTCGGCCTTCTTGAACGAGTCGGTGAGGAGCGCCTTGCCCTCGGGGCCGGTGATGCAGGTCCGGATGGCGTCGACGTTGAGCTGCGCATCCTTCGCGCACTGCTCCCAGTTGGTCGCGACGTTCTTCCAGTCCTTGTTCTGGCAGTCGATCATCGCCATGTACTTCGCCGGGGCGTGCTTGATCGCGCAGAGCTGGGCCATGTCACCGGTCACCTCGGCGGCGCCGTGCATGGAGTTCAGGTTGCCGCTGGCGTCGACGGAGCCGATGTAGTCGACCGTGAAGTCGATGTCCGCACCGAGCTTCTCGAGCGGCTCCTTCACGCCCTTCATGACCTCAACGCCGAACGGGCACTGGGACATGATGAAGAACTCGACCTTGATCGCGCCGGGGTTCTTCGCGGGGGCGGCGGCGACGCCGGCCTTCTGGGTCCCGGTGGCGTCCTTGCCGGACGGGGGGCAGGCCGTGAGCAGGCCAGCCACAGCGACGACTGCAAGCTTCCAAGCGTTTCGCATCGAACTTCCTTTCTGAGGTTAACTTCCGAGCCTCTTCCGGCTGCCTGGTGTCCGGCGCCGGACTGCGTCTCGGGAGTCCCCCGGACGCAAAGCGGCGCGCAGCATAGAGGCTCGCCCGTCGGCCCGCAACCGAATCTGCAAGGGGTGTCCAGGGTCCTTTCCCAGCGTCCGGCCCGAGGCGTAAGGACCGTAACGGAGAGGGCTCCCGTCGCATTCCCGGCCCCGCTCGGTGACCTCTCAGCGCGAGTCGAGAACGCGGAACTGCCGGCATTTCCAGGGGTTGCGGGGAGGCCGGGGTGGCCTCGCAGATCCTTTCTCTGGTTTCATGCGTTCACCTGCGCAATCCCAAGGAGCCCCACCATGCTCAGCCGTCTGCGCCTGCTCAGCCTGTCCGTAGCTCTCGGCGCCCTGTCCCTCGCTTCGACCGCGATGGCCCAGGGCATGCTCATCCCTACCGACACCTCGTTGCGCCCGCTGGGCATCAAGTACCAGCGCGTCTCCGCGGAGATCAAAGACGGCGCGGCGGTCA
>CAZAIE010000633.1:0-4914 GCA_964485035.1 uncultured Myxococcaceae bacterium
AGGCGATGACCGAGGCCAACGCTCCGCAGCAGACCGAAAAGCCGCCGCCTGCGGCGGGCGAGCCGGGCTCGACCATCAGCGTCGTCGCCTAGCCTGCTAGGCTCGGGCGGCATGGCCGCCTTCCTCGTCGCCACGCTCTGCGTCACCTGGGGTGCAACCTTGGGCGCGGAGCCGGTCTCGCTGGCCCCGGGCTCGGGCTTCGCGACCTCGGTGGTCGTGAACGCCGACCCCGCGAAGCACTTCGCGCGGGCCGCGGTCGGAGCGGTGGAGGTCACGCCTCGTCCGTCGGGGCGTGCCCGCCTCGCCATCCAGGTGAGCCTCTCGGAGGTGCGGCCCGGTCCCGGATCGGATCCCGCCGATGGCTGGATCCGCGTGGTCGACGAAGCGGGGCTGACCCACCTCTTGTCATCGCCGCCAGGTTGGCCGGGCGCCGTTCCTGCGGTGTTCCAGGCCGATCTGCCCGGCAGTCCCCGACGCTTCACCGTGCTCTTCGGTGTTGCGCCCCGCTTCGACTTCGCGCTGCGGGTGGACCTCGAGCGGCGCGTGGCGGTTCCGGCGCGTGTCCCCACCGTGCTCCCGGTCCCTTCCTGGCCCGAGCTCGAGCGGCTCTCCACCTCCGTGCTCTCCGCAAGGTCCCGGACGCTGCCGCTGTTCCCGCGCGCGACGCTCTCCTTCCCCGGACGGCCGGACCTCTCGCTGCTCGTCCCGGCCGTGCAGTTCGTCGCGAGCGACGGGCACCGTGCCCGGCTGGCAGTGGTCCGCGTGTTCGTGAACCGGGGGGCGCAGGCCCCGGGTGATCTCCCGCGCGACGTCTGGTTCGCAGACGACGGCGGCGACGTGGCCGAGCCTCCCCAGGCCTTCCTCGTCGCTGCGCCCGCGTTCGGCACCTACCTCGACGTGGTGGAGGTGGAGCTCCCTTCGCTCCCGGAGCGCGGGCAGCTCTTCTTCGGCCGGCTCCAGGAGGGCTCGCTCGAGGTCCTCGGTCAGGTGCGGCTGGATGCGAAGCGCCGCGTCGCGCACCGGGTCCAGCCCGTCGAGGGTCGGGTCGTCGACGGTGTGGACGGCAAGCCGCTTCCGGGAGCGCAGGTCACGCTCAAGGGCGCCACGGACTGGCGGCCGGACCGCTCGGTGGTGCTCCAGGCGGTCGCGGGGCCAGAGGGCCGCTTCGGGTTCGCCCGCGTCGCGCCGGGGCGGTACGTGCTCGAGACGCGACACGACACCTACCTGCGTCACCAGCGCGATCTCGTCCAGGCGGCGGAGCCCACGCGTCTCGAGGTCCGGCTCGCGCCGGTGCCGCCGCTGGCCGGCTACATCGGCGTGCGCCTGCGCCGCCACGATCGCGGGATCATCGTGGAGGAGGTGGTGCGACACAGCGGGGCCGAGCGCGCCGGCATCCTCCCGGGTGACCGCATCGTCTCGGTCGGGGGCGAGCGGGTCACCACCATGGACCGCATCCACGAGCTCATCCCAGGCCAGCCGGGGACCCGGGCGCGCCTGCGCCTCGAGCGCAAGGGGCGGTTCGTGGACGTGGCGGCGACCCGCGCGCCGCTCCTGCGGGACGGGTCGAACGAGGCGCCGTGAAGGCCGGACCGCCTCAGCCCAGGGGCTTGGTCAGCTCCCAGAGGTCGACGAGCGGCAGGCCGGAGCGCCCGGTCGCGGGGATGGCTGCCTTGTGCGCCCTCAGTGCCGCCACTGCCTCCCGGTGCACCTTCTCCAGGCGGTAGCCGCGTCGGAGCAGGAAGCCCAGGGCCGAGAGGTTGTCGTTGGTCAGGAACACCCGGGTCCGCTTGGTGCCTGCGCCCGAGCAGGCCTCCTCCAGCGCGGTGAGCAGCCGCGTCCCCACCCCGCGCTCCTCGACGAAGGCGTCGAGCGTCACCAGGTCGGCGGTGTCGCCCTCGTAGGCCCAGGTGGCCAGGCCCAGCAGCCGGTCATCGACCTTCAGGACGCGGGCCTCGACGTCGGCGGGCAGGTACACCCGTCCCAGCGAGCACACCGGCAGGCCCCAGCGCAGGCGCCAGACCCGCTCCACCAGGTCCGCGTCCGCACGCACCACGGTCCATCCGAGCGACTGCATCGCACTCTCCCCCCCGGGCGGCTCTTCAGCGGAAGAACACCAGCGTCACCACCACGAACAGCGGCACCAGGACCGCCCCCGAGTAGGCCATGTAGCCGAAGAAGCTGGGCATCTTCACGCCGCTGCTCTCGGCCACGGCCTTGACCATGAAGTTGGGCCCGTTCCCGATGTACGTGTTCGCGCCCATGAGCACCGCCCCCGCGGAGATGGCGGTGAGCAGCGCCGGGCCCTCGGGGGTCGCCAGCAGCTGCGCGAGGTAGCGCCCCTCGACGGCGACGCCCTGCTGGCCGGCGGCGGTGGCGGCGAAGGTGAGGTAGGTGGGCGCGTTGTCCAGGAAGCTGGAGAGCATCCCCGTGGTCCAGAAGAACTGCCAGGCGCGGGTGAGCCCCAGCGACGGGCCGTGGTGGTTCAGCAGCAGCAGCGCCGGAGCCATGGTGGCGAAGATGCCGGCGAACAGCACCGCCACCTCGATGATGGGGCCGAAGGAGAAGCTGTTGGCCTCGTGCAGCTTCTCGGAGGTGACGAAGAAGGAGAGCACCGCCAGAAGGAGCATCCCGCCCTCCTGCAGGCCGAAGGGCCAGCTCTCCCCGCCGTTCCCCAGCCCGCGGCCGGACGCGAAGATCAGCGCGACCACGCCGCCCAGGAGCGCCAGGTTGAAGAGCCCGTCCACGCGCAGCGGCTCGTGCCGCTGGACCTCCTCGAGCTGCGAGCCGGGACGGCGCATCTCCTCGGCGTTGAACACCGCCTGGTCGTAGATCTGGAAGAGGACGAGCAGCACGCCGTTCACCAGCAGCCAGGGGAGGATGAGCTGCTTGAGCGTCCACTCGAACGGCACGCCCTTCAAGAAGCCCAAGAACAACGGTGGGTCGCCCAGCGGCGTGAGCATGCCGCCGCAGTTGGCGACCACGAAGATGAAGAAGACCACCACGTGCGCCTTCTTCTCGCGCGAGGCGTTGGCGCGCAAGAGCGGCCGGATGAGCAGCATCGACGCGCCGGTGGTGCCGACCAGGTTCGCCAGCACCGCGCCGATGGCCAGCATCGCGGTGTTCAACAGCGGCGTCCCCGAGAGCGAGCCGCGCACCACGATGCCGCCGGAGATGATGAACAGCGAGGCCAAGAGGCACAGGAAGGACACGTACTCCCGGCCCTTCTCCACCAGCTGCGCGACGCCCGCCTCACCCCACGAAAGCCCCAGGTAGAGGCACACGGGGATCGCCAGGCCCACGCAGACCACCGCCTTGGCCTTGTTGCTCTCCCAGCGGTGGGGGAACGCCAGCGGCGCGATGGCGATGCAGAGGAGCAGCAGCGCGAACGGCAGCACCGACCACCACTTCAGGCCGGCGGACATGGCGTGGAGGTCGGCGTGGTGCAGCGGGAACAGGGCCAGGGCGACGAGGCCCAGGCCGAGCGCGCCGAACAGGCCGAAGGCAGTCGGGCGCAGGGGGGCGGGAGCGGCTTCGGTGGACATGGGTGTCGGGGTCCGGGGTTAGTGGCCTCCGGGACCGAGGCGGGTGATGAAGTAGCCCGCGGCGATGGCGGTCCCGATGACGCCCGCTACATTCGGTCCCATTGCGTGCATGAGCAAGTAGTTGTTGGCGTCGTACTTCTGCCCCTCGTTGTGCGCCACGCGCGCGGCCATGGGCACCGCCGAGACCCCCGCGGCCCCGATGAGCGGGTTCACCGGGTTCTTCGGGGACAGCACGTTCATGAGCTTGGCCATCAGCACCCCGCCCGCGGTCGAGAGCGCGAAGGCGACCACGCCCAGGCAGATGATCTTGATGGTCTGGGCGGTGAGGAACTTGTCGGCGGCCATGGTCAGCCCCACCGAGGTGCCGAGGAAGACCGTGACCACGTTGATGATCTCGTTCTGCGAGGCCTTCACCAGGCGCTCCACCACGCCGCACTCGCGCAGGAAGTTGCCGAGCATCAGCATCGCCAGCAGCGCCGAGGCCGCGGGGACGAGGAGGATGCAGAGGACGCAGACCACCAGCGCGAAGACCAGCCGCTCGAGCCGCCCCACGCGCCGCAGGGACTGCATGCGGATGGTCTTCTCCTTCTGCGTGGTGAGCAGCTTCATGATCGGCGGCTGGATGAGCGGGACCAGCGACATGTACGTGTAGGCCGCCACCGCGATGGGCCCGATGAGGTGCGGGGCGAGCTTGGTGGCCGTGAAGATCGACGTGGGGCCGTCGGCGCCGCCGATGATGCCGATGGAGGCGGACTCGCCGGGCGTGAAGCCCAGCAACGACGCGCCCAGGAACGTCGCGAAGATGCCCAGCTGCGCCGCGCCGCCGAGCAGCAGCGTGCGCGGGTTGGCGATGAGCGGGCCGAAGTCGGTGAGCGCCCCCACCCCCAGGAAGATGATGGGCGGGAACAGCTCCCACTCGATGCCCTTGGAGATGTACCAGTACAGCCCGCCGGGCTCGCTCGAGCCGTCCGCGTGCACCACCGGCGCGTTCACCACGCCCAGCGTGGGCAGGTTGGCGATGAGCGCGCCGAAGGCGATGGGCACCAGCAGCAGCGGCTCGAACTCCTTGAACACCGCCAGGTAGAAGAGCACCAGCACCACGGCCCACATCACCAGCTGCTTCCAGGTGACGAGGGCGAAGCCGGTGGTCGCCGCGAAGTCGAGGATGGTCTGCAGCATGGCGGCCTCAGCCCAGGACCACGAGGGGGGCGCCCTCTTCGATGGCCGCGCCCACCCGGGCCTCGATGGCCTTCACCGTCCCGCCCGCCGGCGCGCGCACGGGGGTCTTCATCTTCATCGCCTCCAGGGTCACCAAGAGGTCGCCGGGCTGCACCGCCTGGCCCACGGCGACGTCCACCGAGACCACCACGCC
>CAZAIE010000634.1:0-4911 GCA_964485035.1 uncultured Myxococcaceae bacterium
GCCTCTTCTTCCTCCAGCACGGCCAGGTGCTCCCGGGCTCCGAGGCGCTGCGGGTGGAGGTCCGCGACGGAGTGACCGGGATGGCGCTGGAGGAGCGGCCGCTGGTCCGGCACCGCGACTACGAGATCGACTATGTCTCCGGACGGATCCTGCTGGCCGCGCCGCTGGCGATGACCGTGGGCGCCGGGCCGCTGCTCTCGACGCCGCTCCAGGCGCACCGACCGGTGCTCGCGGTGGACTACCAGTTCCGCGGCTTCGAGGGCGCGCGCGCGCAGGTCCTCGGTGGCGGCGCGGGGATCCAGGCTGGCCGCTGGTTCGAGCTCACGGGCGGGGCGGTGAAGGAGCACCGGCTGGACGTCGACGAGGCGGACGCCGACTACCGGCTGCTCGCTGCGCGCGCACGGGGCCGCCTCGGGCCGGTCACCCTCGCGGCGGAGTTGGCGCACAGCGAGGGACGGCTGCTCCCCGGACCGGGAGCCTTCAGCCTGTCGGACACGGGTGGGCTCACCGCGACCACCGCGCCGGTGGCCGCGGACCTCGACGGCGCGCTGGCCTGGTCGGTGCGGGCTTCCGTCTCGGAGGAGGACTACGGCGGCCATGTCTGGGCGCGCGGCCGGGAGGCGGGGTTCTCGGACGCCGGCAACGCCAGCGCCGCCGCGGCCCGCCAGTTCGGTGGCCAGGCGCGCGCGCGGCTCGGAGGGTTCGAGCTGGCGGCGCGCTTCGACGACCGCCGCGGCGCCGACCCGCGGGACCCGCTCGGTGCCGGTGAGATCGGCGCGCGCGATGGCGCCCTGCGGCTCACCGGCCGCTTCGGGCAGCTCCGGGTCACCGCGGAGGGGACCTTCGGCTCGCTCGAGCAGGCCGAGACCCTCGGCGGGGAGGACCTCCAGGACGGCGGCAGGGTGGGCGCCGGGCTGCGGCTCGACTACGCGCTCACGCCCGAACTCTCGATCAACGCGAGCCACCACCAGCGGTTGTGGACCTACGGCGCTGGGCCGGGTGCCCTCGACGACACCTTCGCGGCGGTGGGCGCCTCCTGGCGGCAGAGGGACGCGCTGGGCCTCTCGCTGCGCAGCGGCTGGGGGCCGGGCGTCGGTACGCAGGTCCAGGTGGGCGTCGAGCGGGGAGGGCCGGACGAGCTGGCCTACGGCCTGTGGACGACCGACGTCGATGGGCCGTCGTCGCTGGGTACTGCGACGGCGGTCTCGGGCGCGCGCCGGCGGCTGGGAGAGGACGCGGACGTCTATGTCGAGGATCTCTTCGCCCGTGACCCGGATGCGCTGCGCATGGCGCGGGCGGTGGGCCTGCAGCTCTCCCCGGCGCGTGGCCTGGCGCTGGGCGCGCGCTACGAGCGAGGAGGAAGGCTCCCGTTCGCCGGCGGACCGGCCCTGCTCAGGGACGTCGGATCAGGACGCGCCTCGGTGGCCTGGAAGAGCCTGCGGGTGGGGCTCCTGGCCGAGGTCCGGCGCGAGCGTGGTGACGCGGTCGCCGAGAGCGCGGTCGAGCGCTGGCAGACGGTGGGCGGCCTCACCGCGGAGCTGCGCCCGCACCCGGCGCTGTCGTTGGGAGGCCGCGTGCTCGCGACCCGGACGCGCAACCACGGCGTGGACGAGGACGCCACGGTCGAAGGCTATGGCGCGGCCGCGCTGCGGCTCGAGCCGTGGGTGGTGCTCGCGAGCTACTCGGTGGTCCTGCGGTCGCCGGCGGGCGAGGGCGCGACGGTCCAGCACGTGGTGGCGCTGCGCCCGGGCGTGGTGCTGTTCGACCGGGTGCGCCTCGGTGCCGGGCTCTACGCCGGCTTCTTCCGCGCCGAGCAGTCCTCGGATGTCTACGCGGTCTCGCTGCGTCCGGCCGTGCGCGTCGTCGGCGGGCTCGAGGTGGCCGGGGAGTACGCGCGGCGCAGCAGCGCCCCGGACGGGGAGTCGCTCGACGCCGTCCGGGCCGAGGTGGCGTACTGGTTCGAGGGCGTGGTGGGCGTGGCCGTGGGCTACTCGTTCCACGGCTACTCCGGCACCGGCGTGACCCAGGAGCCGGGGCACGCGGATCGGATCTACCTGCGGGTCGAGGCGGCCTACTGAGGAGGGTGCCATGAGCCGTCCCAGCATTGCGGCCGTGCTCCTCGTCGCGGGGGTCTCCGGCACTGCCCACGCCGGCTGGTCCCGGGCGCAGTTCGTGGACTCGGGCGGGCAGCCGGTCGTGCCTCCTGCGGTGGTGCTCAAGGCGGTCGCGGGCGCTCGTCCCGCGGCCGGACAGCCGGCGCGGGTCTGGGCGGTGGGCGGCAGCGCCAGCGCGTCGTTCGTGGTGCGCTCCGACGACGGGCTGCACACCGCGACCGAGGTCTTGGACTGCTCGTCGATCGCCAACACGCTGAACACGGTCTGGGTCGCCCCCGGCGCGACCGCGCTGCATGCCTTCGGCCTCGCGAACTCGCACGCCGGATGGGACGGCACCTCCTGGAGCTGCGCGAAGTTCACTCCGCCGGCCGGGGTGATCAACGTGAACGTGTTCGGTGCGGCCTTCCAGGACGCGGCCAATGGCTACATCGTCGGCGGGGCCAGCCCCGGCCCCGGCTTCGTCGGCCGATGGACCAACGGGATTCTCACGGACGCGACCCCGGGCGGCCTGCTCGGCGCCGCGGTGGCGCTGGGCTACGCAGCGCCCACGGGCCGCTACGACTTCAGCAGCGCCTCGAAGCTCTACCGGGTGGGCGGGGCGTCGTTCCACACCGGTGCCTCGACCTTCCATGCGCTGGGCTTCTTCGGGGACTCGGCGCTCGCGGTGGGCGCGACCGCCGCGGGCCTGCGCCGCTTCGACGCCTCGACCGAGGGGGTCACGCTCGCGACCACGGTCCCGGACTTCGCGCCCCTGAACGGCGTGGCGCTCACGGCCAAGGGCTTTGCGGTGGTGGTCGGCGCGGCGAGTGCGACCGAGGGAGCCATCGCCCAGAGCTTCGATGGCGGCGCGAACTGGAGTCGCGTGCCGCTCACCGGTTTCACTCCCGCCGTCCGCGTCTTGAACGGCGTCGCCTGCTTCGACGAGAACACGTGCGTCGCGGTGGGAGGCGTCGCGGGCGATGCGCCGGAGTTCCTGTACTACGAGAACCAGGCCCCCTCGGCGGTGGTGACCGTCAACGGCGGACCGACCTCGATCGCGGTGCATGACGACGAGCAGCTCTGCCTCTCGGCGCTGGTCTCCGACGCAGAGGGCGACGCCGCGAGCTGGGTGTGGCATGGGGCCGCGGTAGAGGGCCAGGCCGTGGCGGCGCCGCCATGCTTTGCCCCCACCGTGTCGTGCGCCACACAGACCCTCACCGGCTACTCACTGGACCTGACCGACGGCCGGGCGAGCGGGAACCAGGCGGTCAGCCTCACCGTCGAGCATCGCAACCGCCCGCCCTCGGCGCCGGCGCTCGCCCCGCCGCCCTCGTCCGGCACGACCTACACCTGGACCGCGGGCCAGACCTACGTCCTCAGGGCGAGCGCGACCGCCGACTGCAGCCGCCCGCTCACCTTCCAGTGGTCGACGACGGGCGGCCTGCCGACGCCGTCGGCCAGCGGCGACCAGGCCACGTTCGATCTGCGGGCGCTCGGTTGCGGGGGCGTCACCGGGACGCTGGCCGTGGACGCCGTGGACTCGGACACCAGCCTCGCCCCGGTCCGCAGCCGCTTCGACGTGAGCGTCCCTCTGGTGACGGCGAAGCCGGCCCTGGTGCTCAGCCCGGGGCCGAGCGTGCTGGTTCCGGCGGGCGACGCGGTGGCCGTCTCCGTGGCCGCGAGCCACTGCTCGGGGAGCGCCGCAACGGACTTCGACTACGAGTGGAGCTGTCGACCCGGCGTGAACCTGCCCTCGGTGGTCTTCACCAGCCCGGGCGACAGCTGTGGCGAGACGATCCCCTGCACGCTGACCGTGACCCCGAAGCTCGCGGGCCAGCCCGCGGAGCAGGTGTCGTTCAGCGTGCAGCTCCAGCCGGCCGCGGGCTCCCCCGCGCTCGACTTCGACTACTCGCTCGGGGGCGGCTCGCCGGTGCAGGTCCCGCCCGGCTCGACCCTCACCGTGACCCCGCGCGTCACCGGGCTGTGCCGGCCTTCGCTCGCGTGGACCTGCACCGGAGCCCCCAACCCGCCCGCGCCGGGGGCCGCCGCGAGCTGGGCCTTCGCGAACCCCGCTGGAGGCTGCACCGCGGCCAGCTATCACTGCGACGTGAGCGCGACGCCGGAGGGAGGCGGCACGGGGCTCACCGCCGGCTTCGACGTGACGCTGCCGATCGACCCGGCGCCCACCAGCGCGCTGACCACCTACGTCCCCGCCTCGACGCCGCCGGTGCGCCTCGCGCGCGGCGGCTCAGTGCTGGCCCGGGTCTCGGCGAGCAACCGCTGCACGAGCGCCTTCGCCTGGAGCTGGGACTGCGCCGGGACCCGGGCCGACCCGGCTCCGGGGACGACCGAGCTCGAGCTCGTGCACCCGGGCGACAACTGTGCCGAGCGGACCGTGAGCTGCACCGCGACCGCGACCCCGGCCGGGGGCCTGCCCGCGGCGTCCACGGCGGTCGAGGGGGTGTTCGAGGCCGTCCCAGCTGCCATCGAGGAGCTGGTCCTCGCTGGCCCGACGTTCGACGGCTCCGAGGTCTCTGCCACCGTGACCGCCAGGTCGGCTTGCCCGCTCCAGGCCGAGTTCGCGTGGACCGCGGTGCTGCTCTCCGCGCCGGGGGTCGCCGTCGCCAGCGGCACCGGGAGCAGCTTCCGCTTCTCTCCCTCGCTGTGCGCCGAGGACGTCGCCGAGGTGCGGGTCGAGGAGCGGCGTAGCGGGCTCGTGCGCACCGGTCGGGTCAGGCTGCCCGCGCCGTCGGGCCCCCCGCTCATCGCCGCGGCAGGGTCGGGGACCTACGTCCCCTCGTCCGAGCCACTCCTGGAC
>CAZAIE010000635.1:0-4910 GCA_964485035.1 uncultured Myxococcaceae bacterium
GGCAAGGTTGCAGGCGTACCGGGAGCTGTACTCCGCCGTGAGCTCGCTGGGCGACTCGCTGTACGAGGCGGCCCTGGCGGTGGCCGAGGACGAGCGGGAGGCCGCCTTCGCCGCGTCGTGCTCGCTGGTCCTCCAGCTCCAGGAGCACGAGGGCGAGGGCCCGCCCCTGCTGCGCCTGATGGCCCGCGTCCACACCGGCCGCCGGGCCCAGGCCGCCTGAGCCGACGGCCGCGGGCAGCAACCCCGCTGACCCCGATCGGACGCTCCTCGCCTTCGCGGCCTTGCGCTATGGTCCGCGACCCATGCTCCGAAAGCCCGACGCCCTCCGCCCCGGCGACCCGGTCTCCGTCATCGCCCCCGCGAGCGGGTTCGACCGCGCCGTCTTCGAGCGGGGCCTCGACATCCTCTCCAAGCGCTACCGGCCGGTCTTCGACGAGGGGCTCTTCGCGAGCGACGGCCGCTACCTCGCCGGCAGCGACGACCACCGCCTGGCCCAGCTCGAGCACGCCCTCGCGCGCCCCGACACCCGCGCCGTCTTCTGCGCGCGCGGCGGCTACGGGGTGATGCGGCTGCTCGCGCGGCTGCGCCTGGCCGAGCGTCGCAAGCCGGTCATCGGCTTCTCGGACGTGACCGCGCTCCACGGCGCCCTCCAGGCAGCCGGGAGGGTGAGCATCCACGGGCCGGTGCTGACCCACCTGGGGACGCTGGACGAGGCGACGGCCGCCGCGCTCTTCCGGCTGCTCGAAGACCCCTCGGAGCGGCCCGTGCTGCAGGGTGACCCGGTGGTCCCGGGCGTCGCCGAGGGCGTGCTCGTGGGCGGGAACCTCTCGGTCCTCACGCGTCTCTTGGGCACGCCGTTCTTCCCGCCGACCGAGCGGGCCATCCTCTTCTTCGAGGACGTGGGCGAGCGGCCCTACCGGCTCGACCGGATGTGGCACCACCTCGCGCTCGCCGGCATCCTCGGAAGGGTTTCGGGGATCGCGATGGGCACCTTCGAGGACTGCGTCGAGAAGGGCGGCGGCTGGACCGCAGAGCAGGTCCTGCGCGAGCTGGCCCGGGCGACCGGCCTCCCCACGGTCATCGGCCTGCCCGTCGGCCATGGCCAGGCGAACCTCCCCTTCCCGCTCGGCGCCCGGGCGCGGCTCGACGGAGCGTCGGGCCGGCTCGAGTTCCTGGAGGGCGCGGTCCAGTGACGACCATCACCCCCCTCGGGCGGACGATGGTCCCGGCCATCCACCAGGCGCTGCGCCGCGGCGTGGACGAGGGCGTCTTCCCGGGCGGCGCCGCTGCGGTCTTCCTGCAGGGCCGCCTCGTCCACCTCTCCTCCACGGGCGAGGCCCAGACCATCCCCGAGCGCGTCGCCATGTCCGATGACGCCCGGTTCGACCTCGCCTCGCTGACCAAGGTGCTGGCCACCACCGCTTCGATCGCCATGCTGTGCGCGCGCCGGCAGCTCGGCCTCGACGACCGCCTGGTGCGCTTCTGGCCGGAGTTCGGCCGCGGCCGCAAGCAGCCCCTGACCGTGCGCAGCCTGCTCTCGCACTCCTCCGGGCTGCCGGCCTGGAAGCCCTACTTCCTGGACATCGCCGCGGATCCCGGCGGGCGCGCCCTCTTCGCCGACCCGCGGCCCGCCGCCGGAAGCTTCACCGCCGCCTGCCGGCGTGGCCGGGCGATGATGCTGGAGGCGGTCTGCGCGACCCCGCTGGAGCGCGAGGCTGGCGAGCAGGCGGTGTACAGCGACGTGGGCTTCCTGGCCCTCGGCCACCTCGTCGAGCGGGTCACCAACCAGCCCCTGGACCGGTTCGTCGCCGCCGAGCTGTTCCCCGCGCTCGAGCTCCCGTCCCTGCACTTCCGTCCCCTCGCAGCGCCCCCGCAGACCCCAGGTCCACTCGTGGCGACCGGGGTCTGCCGCCCGCGCGAGCCCGCGCCAGGCCAGGAGTCGCTCCTGCCCGCGCCCGATCCCACGCGTCCCCCGCGCGCCCGTGCGGGCGAGGTGGACGACGACAACGCCTTCGCCATGGGCGGGGTCGCGGGCCACGCCGGGCTCTTCGGCAGCGCCCGCGACGTCGCCGCCTTCGGCAACGCCTTGCTGGAGGAGCTGGGCGGGGCCTCGCGCGTCGGCCCGCCCTCGCTCTGGCTGGCGTTCTGCACCCGCGACGCCACCACCCCGCGCTCCAGCCGCGCCCTGGGCTTCGACACCCCCTCGGGCGACCGGCCGGCCTGCGGGCGCCACCTCTCGCTCTCGCGCACCGTCGGGCACACCGGCTTCACCGGGACCAGCCTCTTCGTGGACCTGGACCGCAAGCTCTCGGTGGCCCTTCTCACCAACCGCACCCATCCCAGCCGGGCGAACGTGGGCCTCACCGCCTTCCGCCCGGCCTTCCACGACGCCGTCGTCGAGGCCCTGGACCTCGCCTGACCCGGAGCACCGCACCATGGACCAGCCGGACAACATCGTCAGCACCATCGACCCCCGCCGCATCCGCCGCATCCACCTGCTGGGCGTGTGCGGGACCGGGATGGGCTCCTTCGCGGGGATGCTCGCCCGCCAGGGCTTCGAGGTGAGCGGGAGCGACGAGAACGTGTACCCGCCGATGAGCGACATGCTCCGGGAGTGGAACATCCGCACCTTCAGCGGCTACCGCCCGGAGAACCTCGACGAGGCGAAGCCCGACCTGGTGATCGTCGGCAACGTCATCCGCCGGGTGAACCCCGAGGCCACCGCGATGCGCGAGCGCGGCCTGCCCTGCATGAGCTTCCCCGCCGCGCTGGGCGAGCTGTGCATCGGCGAGCGCCACTCGGTGGTGGTGGTGGGCACGCACGGCAAGACCACGACCACCGCGCTGATGGGCCACCTCTTGACCACCGCGGGCCGCGACCCGTCGTTCCTGGTGGGCGGGGTGACCCTGAACTACGGCGCCAACTTCCGCGTGGGCCAGGGGCCGTGGTTCGTGGTCGAGGGCGACGAGTACGACACCGCCTACTTCGACAAGGGGCCCAAGTTCCTGCACTACCGCCCGCGCACCGCCATCTTCACCTCCATGGAGATGGACCACGCGGACATCTATCGCGACCTCGCCCACTACCGGTCCTCGTTCGAGAAGTTCGCGGCCCTGCTGCCCGAGGACGGCTTCGTCGCGGTCTGCGCGGGCTGGCCCGGCGCGGTGGAGGTGGCGCGTGCGGGCCGGGCGCAGGTGGAGACCTACGGGCGGGACCGGGGCGACTGGCAGGCCGACGAGATCGTCCACGGCAGCGACGGGGCGTGGTTCGACCTGGTCTACAAGGGACGCAAGCTCCGGCGCGTGCGCTGCGCGCTGGGCGGTCCGCACAACGTGGAGAACGCCCTGGGCGCCGCGGCCGCCTGCCACGCGCTGGGCGTGGGGCTCGACGACCTCGCCCGCGGCCTCGAGACCTTCCAGGGCGTGAAGCGCCGCCAGGAGATCCGCGGGGAGCCGCGCGGCATCACCGTCATCGACGACTTCGCGCACCACCCCACCGCGGTGCAGGAGACCCTCGCGTCGATCCGAGCGCGGTTCCCGGGCCGGCCGGTGTGGGCCATCTTCGAGCCGCGCTCGAACACCAGCCGCCGCAACCTGCACCAGGAGGAGTACGGGCGCAGCTTCGGCGGTGCCGCGCGCGCGGTCATCGCCGTGCCGCAGCCCACGGACAAGGTCCCCGCCGACCAGCAGCTCGACGTCCCCGCCGTGGCTACCGAGGTGCAGCGCCGGGGCGTCCCCGCCCTCGCCGCCGCGAGCGTCGACGAGATCGTGGACGTGGTGCAGCGCGAGGCGAAGGCCGGCGACGTGCTGCTGGTGATGTCCAACGGCTCCTTCGGCGGGCTCATCGGCCGGCTGCTCGAGACCCTGGCCTGAAGCTCGCGCTCGCCGCGGCGCTCGCCCTCGCAGCCGCCCTGCCTGTCCCCGACGCCCACGCCGACGAGGGCGAGGGGACCTGGTGGTGGACGGCGAAGAGGTCGTCGTCCACTGGAACGACGGCGACAGCTTCCAGTTCCGGGAGGGCCCGCACCGCCGCCGGCGGGCGCGGCTGGTCTCGGTCAACACGCTGGAGTGCTACGGGCCGATCCACCGCTGGGGAACCTGGACCCGGCAGAGCTCCTCGAGTTGGCCAGGAGCCCGGTGGCCGTCGCCACCTCCAAGCCATGGCGCTGCGCTGCGCCCGGCCGCCCGACGGCTACGGTCGGCTGCTGGTCTCGTGCCCGGAGCTGGCCCGGGAGCTGGTGCGCCTCGGGCTGGCGATGGTGTTCGCGGTGGACGCGCCCGCGCCCAAGGACCTGCTCGCGGTCCAGCGCGCGGCCCAGCGGGGGCGGCGGGGGATGTGGCGCAAAGGCGTCCCGCCGGCCATCCCCACCGGCGCCCACTCGGTGCTCGAGGGCAAGGGCTACGACCGGGTGGTGGACACGACCACGGGCGAGGCCCGCGCGGTCCCGCACGAGCGGGTCTACGAGACGTGCCAAGAGACCTGCGTCGGCGGGGGCCGCGACCAGGCCTGCCTGATCTACGTCCCCTTCCAGCGTCGCTACCGGAACCCGCCGCCGTGCCTCCATTTCCCCCCGTAGCCCTTCGCTACGGGCAGGTGCAGGACTTGGCCGCGGACGAGGTGTTGTGCGGCGTCGCCGTCTTGTTTGCGAAGTCGGCGTCGTTGTTCCCCGTGTGCGCACACCCCGAGTCCCCGCGGGTCGCGCCGAGCGTCGGCGAGGGGTCGGGCGCAGGGCCGGTGCCCCGGTAGCAGGTGGCGGTGCTCCCGTAGCCCACGAAGTCGACGATGTCGGCGCGGGTGGGGCAGACGTCCGCGAGGTCGGTCATCGTCGCCACCAGCGCGAGCTTGCCGGCGCCGTGGTCGTCGGAGACGGCCGGCGCGGACGTTTCGATCTCCAGTTGCTTCTCGAACGC
>CAZAIE010000636.1:0-4907 GCA_964485035.1 uncultured Myxococcaceae bacterium
TCAGGGCGGTGACCTCGTCCAGGCGGCCCCGGTCCCGCGCCAGCGCCCGCTCCACGTCCGAGCGCGCCCGCTCCAGCTTCTCGCGCGAGCCGGCGTAGGCCTCGCGCAGCGCCAGCAGGTTCGCGCCGTTCTGCGCGCCGAGGATGGCCACCACCACGGCGATGAACGCGCCGGAGAGGGCCATGGGCTGCAGCTTGGCGGGGAGCCCGGCGTAGACCTGGGCGATGGGGACGAGCACTGCGAGGAACTGCCCGCCGCCGTAGAGCAACAGCCCGGTGCGGCGCTTGAGGTGGACGAAGGACGACACCAGCGGCGGAACGATGATGCCGTTCAGCACCGGTGTGAGGGGGGTGTGCTGGACCTGCGCCAGGCAGAGCTGGCCCAAGGCGAACGCCCCGAGGACCCCGAACACGAGCGGGACCATCCACTCGCCAGAGAGGCGCCGGGCGAGGAACCACCCCACCATCATCAAAGAGGCGAACCCGAAGCGGAGCTGCAGGGAGGCGACGAGCGGGCTGCCCACCGCCCAGTCGAAGAGCCCGAAGCCGACGTAGACGAGGGCCGAGAACGGCACCAGCCAGTGCAGGGTACGGCGCAGCTCCTCGTTGACGGTCTCGCGGGTCTCCACTGCGCGTGAGTATAGAGGGAGCCGAGCCAATTCCACAGATTCGCGACCGGCCTCTCGCGGTCAGGGGCCGGGGAATTCCGCCCTCCCCGGATTGGGAGGCCGCCCCCTTGCTTGACGCTGTGGCGCGAGCGGGGATGGGATGGCCCGCGATGCCCACACCTCTCTTCGACCCCAGGGCGGACGCATGGGGGTGCTGACCGACGCCGCGCTGGTGCGCAAGCTCGGGAACTTCCTGGCCGGACTCTTCCCCGGGCTGGGCGTGGCCTGGGACCGCGGCACCGAGGCGATCGGCCGGCGGCTCGGGGAAGGGCGGACCGGACAGGTCCTGGCCTCCTTGCGCCAGACGCGCCTCTTCGCCGCCCTCGGGGCCCTCGCCGACCGCTTCGTCTGGGCGAACTACCGCAAGGACCGGGCGGAGCTGCACAGGCTGCATCCCGAGGGGGCCACAGTGCTCGCGTCCGGCCTCGCGCTCTCGGTGCTGCTCTGCCTCGCGCTCCCGCTCGCCGCGGCGCTGCCGGTGCCGGCCCTGACGCTCCCGGGGCTGGACCAACCCGTGGCGGCCTGGTCCCCGGTGCTGGTGGCCGTGGCGCTGGCGGCGGCGCGCGCCCTGGTCCTCGCGGGGGCGGCCTGCCCTACGCGCTCTACGTCTGGGCGGGGCGCAACCTCGCGCTGCCGACGACCGGGACGGCGCTCCTGGGGGCGTTCGCCGGCGGCGCGCTGCTGACCCTGCCCGTGCACCTGCTCGATCGGCTGGCGCTCGCTGGGGGCGACGCGGCGGCGATGATGGCCGTGGCCCGGGCCCGAGGCGAGGCGCTGCTCGGCGGACGGCTCCACGAGCTCTTCACCGACCCCACGCCGCCCTTCGCCTGGCTCGCGATGCGGGGCCTGCTGGTTCTGGGCGCCGCGGCGGCGCTGGGAGCGCTCGCGGAGCGCCGACGGGCCTGGCGCACCGACGCGGTGCCGGGGGCGGTGGCGCTCGTCCTCGCGGCGTCGGCGGGCTTCGCCTCCTTCACCCGGACGCTGCTCGACGTGCCTTTCCTTCCACCCTCGTGGATTGCGCTCCTCGCACCGGCGCGCCAGACCTACGAGGTCGATGCGCACGTGCTCGGCTCCTACCTCGTGTGGACCCTGCCCGCGCTGCTCGTGGCCCTGGCCGCCTCGCGGCTCCCGGGCCTCCGGAAGAAGTGGCTGGCGGCGCTGATCCCGGGCTACGCAATGCACCTCGTCGCCGCGCTCGCCTGGCCCGGGCAGGAGGCCTTCCTGCGCTCCACGGGCACGCTGTGGACCCTCGGGCTCGCGGGCGCGGCGGCGCTCACCTGGGCGTTCGGCGCGGTCCGGGCGGAGGCGCCTTCGAGTCGCTGGGAGAGGGCGGCGGTCGCGGGCGTGGCGCTGGCCTTCGCGGCAGTGCTCGGCCTCCAGGCCCACGCCGGACGAGCCGAGCCACGGCGCGTCGAGGGCTTTGGCGTGCTCGCCATCCCCGCCGGGTACGAGCCGGTCCCGCCTCCGCCGGGCACCGCAGCGGTCTTCCGCCATCGCGAGCCGGCGGTGGTGCGGCCGGTCCTGCTGGTCTCGGTGACGCCGCGGCGCACTGGGGATCCAACCGAGGCGCTGGCAGAGGCCCTGGCACGCTCCGCAGGGCTGCCGGCCTTCGAGGCCCGACCTCCAACCACCTCCCCGACCGCGCTGCGGATCCCCGGCGCAGTGCTTCGCGACTACGGCTTCGAGGGCCGTCTCGAGAACGGCACGACGTTCCCGGTGGTGGGCAGCACCTTCGCGCTCTCGCGCGGCGAGCAGACGCTGCTGGTCACCTGGCTCGGCCCTCCCGGTGAGTTCGAGCGCTCCCGGTGGGACCTGCTGCGCCTCGCACAGGAGAGCGGGCTGGTCGCGCCCTGAGCTACGAACATTCGAAAGCTTCTCGGGCCGAGAAGAGTTGTGGGGCACCGCAGCAAGCGGCCAGCGGGTCCTGAGGCCTGCTCTCGACCCTCAACTCTCGACTCTCGACCGCGGCTGCGCCGCTCGATGGTCGTCACGAGCACCTCGGTTGGGCGGAGCCGCGCCGTGGTTCCAGGCCCATTTCGCCATTCGTTGGCGGGGCGCGCCAACGGATGCCGCCGCCCCGCCGCTCCCGCGTGGCATCCGGGCTGCAGGCGAAGGCAGGCCTCCAACCGGGTGACGTCATGACCGATACCAGCGGCCTCTCGTGGATCTCGCGTCTCCTCGCCGAGACCACCGTCACGTTCGACAGCCCCCTGCCACGCGCGGAGTGCGTCGAGCGCCTCCAGGCCGAGCTGGGCTCCTGGTGGCCGCTGTTCCGTCGGCGCACGGTGGTGGGGAGTGTCCACGCCAACGGGTTCGTCCTCCGGAAGGCCACCCATTGCGTCGCCCGGGTCCGGGCCCGGGGAACGCTGCTCCCCCTGCCCTCCGGCACGCGGGTGGTGGTGGCCCTGGGACGCCCGCGATGGCGCCAGGCGCTCGAGAGGCTGTCGGTCGTGGTGGCGCTGGTCTTCTGCGGGGTGCTGGTCGCCGGGCTCTGGCGCTCGCCGGGGGCGCCGGCCTGGGCGCCGCTCATCCCCGCGGGGCTGCTGGGGCAGACCCTCCTCCAGGCCGTCCGCTGGCCGAGGCAGCGGAGCGAGGAGACGCGCTACCTGACCGGGCTCCTGCTGCTCCTGCTCGAGGGTGCAGCGGCGCCGGGCTCACCCCAGCCAGGCGAGCAGGTTGTCGATGGCTGCCCGTGAGTCGAGGGTGACGGCCTTCTGGATGCGCGCCCGGGCGGGGTCGAGGAACCGCACCTCGCCGGAGGGCGAGACCGAGGCGACCACGAACCTCCACCCGAGGCGGGCGGAGTCCGCCTGGATGCGGTGCCACTCGGCCTTGGGGAAGCGCAGCGGGAGCGCGCTGCGCTTGACCTGGATGCCCAGCTGCCGCCCCTCGCGGATGCCGAGCAGGTCGAAGGCCCCGCGCGAGGCCCGGGACTGATAGACCAGCTCGAAGCCCATCGCCGCGAGCCGGCGGGCAACCTCGAGCTCGGCCTCGTCGCCCACCACCGACATGGGGACGACGGTGCCCCCCGGCCGGCGCCAGCGCAGCCAGAGCCCGAAGACCGGGTCGCTCAGCTCGTAGCGGCCGTCCTCGCGCCGGACCACCGCGTCGCCCAGCCGCTCCAGGTAGCGCACCGCCGAGCCCGAGGCCGCGCCCATGGACGCGGCGACCTCCGAGACCCGCCGCGGGCCTTCGGCGAGCGCCTCCAGGGCGGCGGCCAGCGTCGCCGCCCGGCCCACCAGGCGGTCGAGCTCGTTGCCGAAGTAGAGCGCCAGCCTCCCGGTGCGGCTGAAGAGCAGCTCGGAGAAGACCTGCCGCACCACGGGCTCGTCGTAGGGTGGCGGCTTCGCCGTCAGCGTCTCGCCGAAGAGCTGCAGGTAGAACGGGTGGCCGCCCAGCACCTGGAAGGCCTTGCGCGCCACCGGCTCGGGGACGGGCCGGTCGGCGGGAGCGGAGCGCCGGAGCAGCGCCACCGCCTCGGCCTCGGGCATGGGCCCGAGCTCCATCAACTCGAAGTGCTGGAAGAAGGGGGAGTGCTCCCGGGTGACCAGGTTGCGCAGCATGGTCCGCTCGGAGCCGCAGACGAAGTACGTGGTGCGCTGGTGGCGCTGCCACACCGCCCGGGCGAGCGGCAGCACGTCCCCCTCCGTGCGCAGCCGCAGGCGCGCCAGCTCCTGGAACTCGTCCCAGGCGACCACGCAGCGGCGGTCCAGCGCCGTGGCCAGCCGCTCGGGGAGCCCGAGACACAGCTCGGCCAGGCGATGGTCGCAGGGGGCGTCGGGCAGGCCGAGCAGCCCCGCGCGCACCTCCCGGGGGAGCTTCGTCCAGCCGCGGGCCTCGGAGAGGGCCGCCCGGTAGTCGTCGGGCGCCCGCGCCAGCGACTCGAGCGAGACCCCCAGGTCGCGGGAGAGGAAGGCGTCCACCACCCGGAGCCCGAGGCGCCGGAAGATGTTGGCGGTCAGCGGGCCGTCCTCGAAGGAGTCGAGGACCGCGAAGACGACGTCCGCGCTCCCCTGCCGCCGCATCAGCTCCAGGAGCAGGCTCGTCTTCCCCAGCTTGCGGCTGCCCAGCAGGGCGACCCAGCGCGGGCTCCCCTGCTCCAGGCTGCGGACCGCGTCCTCGAGGCGCTCGAGCTCCGCCCCCCGGTCGAAGAAGCCCACGTCGGTCACGGGCGTGCTGGTGCGGAACATTGGTGGATGGGGGCGCCGGTGCCGCTCATGCGGTCCGGTTTCCCCCACCT
>CAZAIE010000637.1:0-4889 GCA_964485035.1 uncultured Myxococcaceae bacterium
CCCTTCGAGCAGTCTCCGAGCCCGCAGTCATGCCCGCAGCTTCCGCAGTTGCGTGGGTCGGTCGCGAGGTCCGTGCAGGCGCCCTGGCAGACGTCCTTCACGCAGTGGCAGACGCCCATGACGCAGGCTTCGCTGGCCGTGCACGCCGTCTCGCAATCGCCGCAGTGCTCCTGGTCCTCGGCGGGGTTGATGCAGGAGCCATCGCACTCGATGGTCGGGCTCACGCAGCGGCAGGTCCCGCGAAAGCAGCTCCTCGAGGGGTACGGACAGACGCTGTCGCACCGCCCGCAGTTCGCGCTGTCGTTCAAAAAGTCCCTGCACATGCCGCTCGAGCTGCAGAAGTCCCAGTTGGGCGTCGTCAAGCAGTCCTGCGTGTAGTTCCACGGATTGGTGATGGTTCCGCCGCACCTGCCTGCATCGCGGCAGTAGTTGTCGCACTGGCGAGTCACCGGGTTGCAGGCGCCCAGCCGGTCGTCACAGGCGCCGCACGCGAGCCCGCCGCAGTCGGTGTCGACGCAGAGCTGCTGGAAGGTCGAACGCCTGCATCCGTCGGCGAAGCCGCTCGCGTCGAAGGAGAAGCCCGCGCTCGCCTGCGTCGACGGGGCGGTCACGAGGACCTCGAGGGTGTGCTGGCCGCTACGTCGGGGCGAGCAGTAGCCGAGCAGATAGATCCCGGGGAGCTGCTTTGCGATCCGTGTGCCGACCCGTCCGAAGTCGCGCCAGAGCTGGTTTGCGCCCGCGGGCGTCCCGATGATCCCCGCGGGTGCGAGCGCGGCCAGCTCCACCCGGGGCTCGCCGTCGCCGGCTCCGAGCGCAAGAGCGAAGACCCGATCGGTGCTCGACCCGATGGCGGCAAGCGCCTGGTCGCGGCTCGTGAGCCCCGCAGAGTCGGCCCCCTGGGTGAAGACCAGGACGAAGCCTGCGGTGAAGGTGCCCCCGTAGTTGCGGGCGCGGTAGGCCTGCTGGGCGGCGGCGTTCCGGGCGAGCGCGTCGACGATGGCGCCGTGGAGGTTGGTCGTGGACGGCGCGCTGGGGCTGAAGGCCACGGCCTCGTTGAGCCGCTCCAGGAGCCGGTACGGGTCGAGGGTCGCCGACTGCCACTCGGTCGACTTCGTGTCGCCGGCGAAGAGGTCGATCCGAATCTGCACGGGGAGCTGTCTGTCGACCAGGAGGGCGTACACCAGGGCCTTCGCTCCTCCGATGACCTTCAGGCGTTGCTCGCGGTCCACTCCGGAGAGGTCGAGCGCCAGCGTCAGGAAGTACTGGTGGGTGGAGCTGCCGAGGAGCTGCAGGTCGGCTCCCGCTCCCACGCTGGCGCCGTCCTCCCTGAGGGAGAAGTCCTGCTCCGTGAGACCCCCCACCCCCAGACCGGAGCAGTCCTCGACCGCGGCGTAGACGGCCACCTGCGATGGCGGCTGGGTGCGGACCTCGAGGAGCCGTGTCTTCACGCAGCTGCGGTCGGCCGCCTCTTCGAAGTCGGCGCCGTCTGCGACGAAGCTCGTGCCGAGCGAGGTGACGCTCCCCGAGACGGTGTTCGACCGGACGAGTCCGCCGATGCGGAGGTAGGCGGAGCCTGGTGCTCCTGACGTGAAGAGGCTCGCGAGCCGGGGCTCTCCGCGCGAGTCGAAGGGAAGCGTCATCACGAGCGGCAGCGGGAAGGTGAAGCCGGACGGCTCGAAGGAGTAGCGAGGCGAGTAGGCCCGGAACCCGGCGGGCACGGTCTCGGCAAGCAGGCTGATGGTGAAGACCTGCGGCGAGGCAACCGCTCCGGCCGGGACCGTGAGCGACGCGGCGCCAAGCGTCACCACTCCGCCTTCGGGGCCGATGGTCGCAGAGGCCTGGGCGGTCTGGGGGCCGCTGTCCGGGGAGCCGGCATCGAGCGGGACGAAGACGCTGCCATCGAGTCGGACGATGGCGCCACCATCGCGTCGGGGGTCCGTGATGCCGGCGTCGACCGCCGGGGAGAATCCGGAATCGGGAGCGGGAGCCGGGTCAGAGGAGCAGGCCGCTCCCGCGATGGTGCAGGCGGCGAGGAAGGACCTCCACAGAGCGCTCCTCATGGCCGCGGCTCGCAGGTGACCCTGTTCCGGGTGCTGATGATGACGGACTCGTCCACCGCGAACGACGGGCTGCTCTGGGCCTGGACGACGTGCGCGCCCTTGTCGGTGACGCGGACGAGCTGGGCTTCCATCGAATCGGACGGGGCGCCGAGCGGGCGGATCGACGCCCAGGCGCTTCCGTCGGAGGCGTGGCGCACGGAGTGGATGCTCCCGACCATCGGCGGATCGGTCGGGACGACATCGCCGCTGGCCAGGTAGTGCAGACCGAGGCAGAGGTCGACGACCGTGCCGTCCTCGATGACGACGGTGCAGTTCGTGGGCGACTCGATGGAGAGCGTCTCGGGCCCCGACGGCGGCTGGCAGTACCAACCCGCGCCGAGGTCCTCCAGCGTGGCCCGGCCACAGAGCGTTCCGTCCAGCACCCGCGTGATCGGCAGCCGCCCCTCCGCCGGTGTGGCGAGCTCCGTCCAGGTTCCGTCAGGAGTGACGTAGAGCCAGGTGGTGCCCGCCGTGACCACGACACCGCCGCCGGCCGCAGGGAACTCGATGCGGAGCGGTCGGCCGTTGGGAGTGCCGAACTCGGCGGAGGTCCTTCCGACGAGGCGAAGGACCTTGTTGAAGCGATCCGTGTACCAGAAGCCGTTGCCCCGAAGGTCGGCGGCGTGCGTCCCGTCGGACGCGTCGAAGGGCATCAGGTCGGGGACGCCGACCTCGAGCGCGCCCGGTCCGTACAGCCGGTACATCGAGGCGAATCCGCCGCCGGTGAGCGGCGCGAGATCGTCGAGCCAAGCGGCGATTCCACCCACGAGATTTCCGCCAAGGAAGCTGCGCACCTCGCCCAGCCCCGGAAGGTGCCCCGCGAAGTGATTCCAGTTGGCCGGAGGATCCTCCGCGTACTCGGTCACCACCGCTGCGCAGGCGTTCCCCGGCGCGTACGCGACGCCCAGGGGAGGCGCGCCGGCCATCGTCCACGACGAGAAGTCGACGGGCTCGGCCGCCGGCGGCCAGCAGACGAACGGAATCCCATCACTGCTCGCGCCGGAGACGAGCTTGAGCGCAGGCGCGATGGGGACGACGGTGCCCGGTGGGAGGAAGCTGCGCGAGCGGTACAAATGCTGGCCGTAGGTCACGATGAGCCTGGAGACGGTCGCGACGACGACGCGCGCGCCCCCGGGCTCGTACCAGCGCCAGGCGCCCACTGGGGCTTCGCCGTCAGGGATGGTGACGTCGGCGAGGTGCGTGACGACGAGGCCGTCGGGGCCGACGGTGAGCTCGTCGACCTGCCCATCGCCGGTGATGCGGAGCACCTCGGTGCCCCGGTCGGTCGCGAGGACCGAGAACTTGCCGGTCAGCCGGCCGCCGACCTTCGGGGCGCCGAAGGCGTAGCCGTCGCCCTCCCAGCGCGAGGTCCAGACCATCCCTCCTCCGACCAGGATGAACGACGTGCCGGGGCCTGCGCGATCGGGGAGGGCGAAGACCCGGTCGATGCGGGGCAGCATCCACCACGTCGACGGGACCTTCTGGGCGGTGAAGTCGCCGAGGTGGTAGCGGAAGACCTCCTCGTCGGCCCAGACGACGTTGCCAAGGCCGTGCGGGCTGTGGATGGCGCGGCCGTGCCCCTCGGGGCCTCCCCCGACCAGCGAGAGGGCGAGCAGGTTCGGAAGGCGCTGGAGGGCCTGGCCCATGTAGCCGGTCGTCGACTCCCTCACCTTCCCGTTGCCCGAGCGCGGCAGCCAGTTGATGGTGCCGTCGGGGGCGATGAAGACGCCGTTCGGGTGTCCCGAGGGCACCATCCAGCAGATGTCGATGACATCGACGCCCGTGGGCTGCACATGGCAGTCCGCCGACGTGACGCAGGCGGGGCCTGTGGAGGTCGCGAACGGTCCGGTGGTCATGGGCGGCTGCTCGTCGAGCAGTTTCTCGCCGTCGAACCAGGTGCAGAGGTCTCCGCCCATGAGCAGGGCCGGTCCGTCGCCGATTCGAACCATCCCAGGGTCCTGTGTCGAGGGGAGGGTGGCGTCCCAGTTGGGGATCGAAATGGCGTCCATGGGCATGGGCACGCGCACCGGAGCGGCCGGAGTCGTTGGGGTTGCGAACGAGAGGACCGTCTCGGGGGGACCGACGCCCTCGACGTAGAGGAACTCGGAGGGCAGTTCGTCTGGGTCCTGGGGGTTGGTCGCGGTGATCTTCCAGGTGCCGCGGTCGCCCCAGGGCCACCTCTTGCCCCAGGACTGGTGAGCGGTCGGACCGTGGTCCGCGACCTCGAGAAGCAGGTCTTGGGCGCCGGCCACGTCGAAGACGGTCCACTTCATCCCGAGCCGTACCTTGGCCGGGATGATCAGTGCAGGCCTGTCCAGCACTCCGTCGTTGTCGCCGTAGCGGAAGATCCCCTGCTCGTTCTGGAGGTAGAGGGTGAACTGCCACGAATCGGTGCCGGCGAGGCGAAAGACCGTCCCCTGGTCGGTCGCGACGACGCTGTCGATCACCGAGCCGCCGATCACCGTCCCGAGGGCGGGGATGAAGAGCGGCTCGACGTTCTCTGGGCCCGTGCCGGGGGCTGTGATGGTGAAGGCCGGAATCTCGCCCTTGCAGCCGGTGCCGCCGGTGGCCAGGAGCGTGGCGAGCAGGATGACCGGGAGGCCGCACTTGCGAGGGGAAGTCATCTATCGCTGCTCCTTCAAGTAGCCAGCGCCAGGCGGGTCGAAACCCCCGCTTGTTCGGGGGTGCCTAGAGAGGACTCGCGAGGACACCAGCGAGAGCCAAGCGACGCCGCCGAGGCCCAGGACGGACGCGTCACCACGAGAATGAAGGGCACGGTGAAGACCATGT
>CAZAIE010000638.1:0-4881 GCA_964485035.1 uncultured Myxococcaceae bacterium
CTGGTACCACCGCCTGGCCAAGCAACGCGCGGGGGCTCACGCCTGGCGCCAGGCGACGGAGCGCTGGATCGAGCGCGAGATCAGGGAAGACACCCCCGCAGGCCGTGACCTCCTCGAGCGCCGGGAACGTGTCGTCGCCGCCCTCGGACTCACCTACGAGCAGGCGCTGGAGAAGCTCACCTTCGAGCGGAAAGGAGAGAGCGAATGACCGCCATTGAGTTCGAGCAGGCCATCGTCTTCTACCTCGTGGACCTGGCGGACCTCGCGGGCATGACCCCGAAGCGCCTGCGCAAGCTCCTCGAGTCCGGCGGCGTCAAGATGCTCCAGTCGGGGCGCCGCGTCGTGGTCAGCCGGGTGGAGCTACGCGACACGCTGCCGCAGATCTACGAGGCCCTGCTCCAGCGTCTCCGGACACGTGCTGCCGCCTGATCTTGTGCCCTGGCCGTCCCTGGCGAGCCCTGGCGCGCCCTGGCCGCCCAAGTTTGCAGTGGGGGTTAGAGAGGCACGCAAGAGCGCGGCCCCTCGAGCCCCGTGCCCGGTACCGCGAACGACATCAAGCCGAAGCCGGCCCCGGACGAGCACGACTACCTCTGGCGCAAGGCGAAGCTCGGCACGTCGCCCGCGCGCACCAAGTACCGTGACCTTCCGGTCGCCTCGTCACAGTCGTTCGACGACGTCGGGACGGTCCGACAGGCCTTGCTCGACCTGGAGCGTGGGCAGTTCCTGGCTTCGGCGCAGCTCTGCGACGCCTTCGGCGGCGACGATCGCATCACCGGGGTCTTGCAGACGCGGGTCGATGCCCTCTGCAGCCTGCCGCTGGAGCTCAGCGGCCGGACGTCGAAGCGGAAGGCCGCGAAGCTCGCCGCGCGGGCGCAGAACGAGTGGAGCGGATGGTTTCCAGACGCCGAGCTCAAGCGGCTCCTGCGCTGGGGCCTGCTGCTGCGCCTGGGGATCGGTGAGCTGCTGTGGGACACGTCCCAGCCGGGGTACTGGGCACCACGGCTCAAGGTTTGGGACCCGCGGTACGCCTACTGGCGCTGGGACACCAGGACCTTCTGGCTCATCACGCTGGACGGCCAGGTGGAGATCACGCCCGGCGACGGGCACTGGGTCCTGTACGCGCCCGATGGGTACGCGCGTGGATGGATGGGCGGCCTCGTCCGCTCCATGGCACTGATGTTCCTCATCCGGCGGTGGGCCATCCGGGACTGGGCCCGCTACTCGGAGGTTCACGGACTGCCCATCAAGAAGGCTGTCGTCCCCGCCGACGCGAAGGCCGAGGACAAGGAGTCCTTCGAGGACGACCTGCGGACGCTCGGCGGCGAGGGCGTGATTCGCGTCGCCAAGGATGAGCAGGGCCACGGGTTCGACATCGCCCTGGTGGAGGCGGCGAGCCAGAGCTGGGAAGGGTTCCAGAGGCTCATCGAGAAGTGCGACGAGTGCATCGCGGTCGACGTGCTCGGCCAGAACCTGACCACCTCGGTGAAGGGAGGCGGCTCGTACGCGGCGGCCAACGTCCACGATCGCATCCGCCTGGATCGTCTCGAGGCGGACGCGAAGAGCCTTGGCGACTGTCTTGCCGAGCAGGTCATGGTCCCGTGGGCCGTCTACAACTGGGCCGACGAGCGCCTGGCGCCGCGGGTCAGCTGGTCCACGAAGGTCCCCGAGGACCGAGCCAGCACGGCGACGACCCTGAACAGCCTCGGGGACGCGCTCAACAAGCTGAAGACGGCGGGGTTCAACGTCGACCTGGCCGAGGTCGCGAAGCAGTTTCGCATTCCGCTGGTCGAGGGCGATCCGGTCATCGCGCCCAGGTCCAGCTCCAGTTCGCCCGAGAAGCAGACGTCACAGCCGCCCGCGGAGGAATCCGATGCCTGAGAAGACCACCAAGCGCCCTCGCATCTTCGCCCGCGTTGAGGAGCGGAACGGTCAGAAGCGGGGCGCGCTGCACCTCTACGACGCCGTTGGTGGCTGGGACGGCATTCGCGCAAAGCACGTGGTGGAGAAGCTCGAGGCGCTCAAGGGCGAGGGAGCCGAGCACCTGGACGTGCACATCAACTCCCCCGGGGGCGACGTCTTCGAAGGGATGGCGATCCACACGGCGATCGCCTCCTGGCCCAAGGGCGAGAAGCGCGTCCACGTGGACGGGCTTGCGGCGAGCATCGCCTCGATCGTCGCCATGGCTGGCGACGAGATCGAGATCAGCCCGACCGCCATGGTCATGGTCCACGAGCCGCGCGGCTTCGCGATGGGCGAGGCAGCCAACCTCCGCAAAATGGCCGACCGGCTGGACGCCATCCGCGACGTGATGTGTGGCGTCTACTCCGCTCGCACGGGGATGGAGAAGGCGGAGGTCGAGAAGCTCGTCGCCGCGGAGACGTGGATGTCGGCGAGCGAGGCCGTGAAGAAGGGCTTCGCCGACAAGATCGCCGCCCCCGACGAGCGCGAGGACGAGGACAACGACGACAGGGACGAGGATGGCGACGGACCCGAGGAGGACTCCCTCGCCCGCGCGGTCGCCCAGTTCAAGCACGCCCCGCCCGACGTCGCGCGCCTCCTCGACGCCCAGCTTCCCCACACCTCCCACCGCAAGGAGCCGCAGATGCCCGAGCTGATCGCTGCAGTCGAGACCAAAGCCTTCGAAGCCCGATTCGCTGCGCTGACCGAGCGCGCCGAGGCGGCCGAAAAGATCCAGGGCGAGCTGCTCGCGATCACCGGGAAGGCCACCGCCGGCGAGGCGCTGGCGATGGTCGCGGGGCTGAAGGAGAAGGCGGCGCGCGCCGACGAGCTCGCGACGCAGCTCACCAAGCTCGAGACGGAGAAGCGCGCGGGCCAGGTCGCGGCGCTGCTCGACGCCGCCTCCCGGGAGGGCCGCCTCACCCCGGCCAAGCGCGAGGAGCTCATGAAGGCGGACGCGCCGGCCTTCGCCCGCGACCCCGCCCAGCTCAAGGTCTTCCTCGACTGCCTGCAGCCGGTGGTCGTGCCCGCTGCCGCGCCCAAGCACGAGGAACCCAAGGAGGAACCGCAGGCGGCCCTCACGGAGGACGAGAAGCACTTCGCCGAGCAGCTGAAGGTCGACCCCAAGCAGGTCGCCGAGTTCAAGAAGAAGAGGAAGTAGGCGTCCCACCAACCCGCAAGAGCCTCGGGCGCTGCAGCGAAGCGGCGGCCCACGCAGGAGGAGCCATGACCGCACTCACCGGCTACCGCGACACCAAGAGGATGGGCGACGACGTCCACCCCGACATCCTCGACCTGCCGCTCGCGGACAACGTCCGCATCTTCAAGGGCGCGATCGTCGGCCTGGCCGGCGGCTACGCGGGGCCGGCGGGGAGCGGCTGCACCAAGGTGGTCGGGGTCGCGGACACCGACGCGGACAACGCGCAGCCGGGCCACATGCTCGGGGCCAAGCGCGTCCGCGTCCGCCAGGGGACGTTCAAGGTCGCGAACAGCGGCGGCGCCGACGCCCTGGGCATCGCCGACGTCGGCAGCTTCTGCTACGCGGCGGACGACCAGACGGTGGCCAAGACCGCAGGGCAGAACCTGCCCATCGCGGGCACGGTCATCCAGATCGACCCCGATGGCGTCTGGGTCCAGATGAGCCTGGACGGTCGCCGGTAGCCCCTTCCCCCAGCCCCACCAATAGCCGCGTCCTCGCGTGAGGGCGCATGGAGACACACATGGGCGCACTCACTCCCGCGAGGTACGAGGCCGCGACGGTCACCTTCTCGACGCTGTTCCGCGAGGTCCTGCGCGCGACGCCGACCTATTACCAGCAGATCGCGACCGAGATCCCCAGCACCACCCGCGAGATGCGGCACGCCTGGTTGGACCGCATCCCGCAGATGCGCGAGTGGCTCGGCGAGCGCGTGGTCAACAACCTCGCCGTCCGCCTGCAGAGCATCGAGAACAAGCTCTTCGAGGACACGGTGGCGGTGAAGCGCACCGACATCGAGGACGACCTCATCGGCGTGTACCGCCCGGTCATCGAGGAGCTCGCCATGCAGGCGAAGCTCTGGCCGGACAAGATCGTCGTCGACGCGCTGCAGGCCGGCGTCGCCTCGCTCAGCTACGACGGCCAGCACTACTTCGACACCAACCACCCGCAGAACATGGATGACCCGGCGAGCCCGCTGCAGTCGAACCTGCTCGCGGGCCACGACCTGGACGTCGACGCGCTCGGCGACGCCATCCAGGTGATGATGAGCTTCATCGGCGCTGACGGGAAGCCGCTGGAGATCGTCCCCGACCTCCTGGTCGTCCCGCCGCAGTTGAAGTTCCGCGCTGCGCGGCTGCTGCAGGCCGAGCTCATCGGCCGGGACATCACTCTCGCCACCGGGCACGGCGCCGCCGCCGACACCAATGTCCTCAAGGGCTCGCTGGACCTGCTGGTCCTGCCGCGCCTCGCGAACGAGCCCAAGGCCTACTACGTCCTCTGCACCAAGCGGGCGCTGAAGCCGCTCATCTTCCAGAACCGCGAGGCGCCAGAGTTCACCGCGCTGACCAAGCCCGACGACGAGAACGTCTTCAAGCGCGACGAGTTCCTCTACGGCGTGCGCGCCCGCGGCGCCGCGGGGCTCGGGCCGTGGTTCCTCGCGGTCAAGTGCGTCGCCCCGTAGTCCCCCAGGAGACAACGATGAACGTCATCGTCGTGTCGAAGTCCGAGCGCGGTCACTTCCGGGCTGGCCGCTTCTGGCCCTCGCAGCCCGTGGCAGCCGACGTCACCGAGAAGCAGCTCGCCGAGCTCAAGGCGGACAAGCGCATCGCCGTCCTCGACGGCAACGCGCCGTCCGCGGACGCCGTCGTCGAGAAGCTCGCCGCGGAGAAGGCGGCCGAGAAGGCCGAGGCGGAGCGCCAGGCCTCCGAGCGCGCGCACGGCGAGAA
>CAZAIE010000639.1:0-4879 GCA_964485035.1 uncultured Myxococcaceae bacterium
GGACACCGGGGCGGGCATCCCCGCGGACCAGCTCGACCGGGTCTTCGACCCCTTCTTCACCACCAAGGCGCCGGGGCAGGGGACCGGGCTGGGGCTCTCCATCTGCCACAGCCTGATCCAGTCCATGGGCGGGGTCATCACGGTGGACTCGGAGGTGGGCCAGGGGACCACGGTGCGCGTCGAGCTGGCCGCCTCGGGTGAGGTGGAGCAGGTCACCGACACCGCGCGGATGTTCATGGGACGGCCGGCGCGGGGGCGCCTGCTCCTGGTGGACGACGAGCCGATGGTGCTATCCAGCCTGCGCCGCCTGCTGGAGAAGGAGCACGAGGTCGCCTGCGCCGAGAGCTGGGAGCAGGTGCGCGGTCTCTTGGCCCAGGGCGCCCGCTTCGACGTGATCATCACCGACGTGATGATGCCGGACACCAGCGGGCTCGCGGGCTACCGCGAGCTGGTGGCGTCGCTCCCCGAGCAGGCGGAGCGGGTGGTGTTCATGACTGGCGGCGTCTACGTCGCCGGGCTCGAGCAGGAGCTGGACGCCACCCGGCGGCCGCTCCTGGCGAAGCCGGTGGACGCGAGCCGGCTCTCCGAGGTCATCGGCGAGCAGCTCGCGCGGGCGGCCAAGGCCAACGCCGCTCCCGGGACCTGACGGCCGGCCGGCCTCCCCAGGGCAGACACCGCAGCGCGCGCCGGGTAGATTGCGCGCCTCGACTGCACCGGAGGGGAGATGCGCAGCCTGGCGATGGGCATCGACGTGGGGTCGCTCACCGCCAAGGGCGTGCTGCTCGCGGACGGCCAGCCGCTGGCCACCGACCTGCGCCGCGCGCTGCCGTCGGCGCATGCGTCGATCGACGCGGTGGTGGGGGCGCTGTGCAGCCAGGCCGGGGTTGACCGCGGGCAGGTGGGCCAGACCTGTCTCACCGGCTACGGTCGCTTCCAGGCGCCCTTCCCCGCGCTGGAGAAGTCGGAGATCTCCTGCCACGGGCTGGGGGCGGCGGTGGCGCACCCGGCGACGCGCACGGTCATCGACATCGGGGGCCAGGACAGCAAGGTGATCGTCGTGGACGAGCGGGGCCGGGTGCAGGACTTCGCGATGAACGACAAGTGCGCCGCGGGGACCGGGCGCGCGCTGGAGGTGCTGGCGCGGGCGCTGGGCGTCGAGGTCTCCGAGCTGGGACCACTGGCGTTGAAGGGGCGCGATGGGTTCCGCATCTCCAACCGCTGCAGCCTGTACATGGAGAGCGACGTGCTCGACGCGCGCCGCGCCGGGGTGGACCGCGCGCGCATCGCCCGGGCCATCGTCGAGGCGGTGGTGGCGCGGGTGCTGGGCCTCGCCTCGCGGCTCACGCTGGGGCCGCAGGTCTGCCTCACCGGCGGGGTGGCCAAGAACCCCGGGGTGGTCGCGGCGCTGGAGCGGGAGCTGGGCCACCCGGTCGGCCGCCCCGCGTTCGACCCCCAGCTCGTCGGCGCCCTGGGCGCGGCGCACTTCGCGGAGCGGGCCGCCCATGGTTGAGGTCGTCTGCGACGCTGGCTCCCGGTACACCAAGGTCGCCGCCGGCCGGGCGGGTGGGGGAGCGGTGGTCCTCGTCGCCCCCTCCCAGCAGGCGGTGGACCTCGCGGCGTTGGCCCGGCGCGCGGCGGCGGCGCTGTCTCCCGGGCTCTTCGAGCCGGTGCGGGTGTTCCACCTCGGGGACGTGGGCGTCGTGCCCGGCGCGGCCTCGAGGTCGCGCCTCCTCCCCGCGCGGCCGCAGCCGCTCGCGCTGGGGGCGGCGCTGGCGCACGGGCTGGGCGTCGCCGAGGCGCTGGTGGTGCACTGCGGCGCGCTGCGGACGCGGGTCTTCGAGGTGGGGGCAGGCGTGGTCGCCGCGCGGGCGCTCGAGAACGAGCGCTGTACGGCGGGCGCGGGGCGCTTCGTCGAGACCATGGGCACGGCGCTGGGGGTGGACCTCGCCGAGGTGGACGCCTGGGCGGCGCGCGCCAAGACCCCGGTCCGGGTCTCCAGCCCCTGTCCGGTCTACGCGGAGAGCGAGGTGGTGAGCCAGATCAACGCCGGGCTCCCCCGCGAGGACGTGCTCGCTGGCGTGCTGGCCCACGCGGTGGAGAAGGTGGCGAGCCTGATCGAGCGGGCCCGGCCCGCGAGGCGGCCGGTGGTGCCGTGCGGAGGGCTGGCGCGCTTCGCCTCGTTCCGCGCGGCGCTGGGCGCGGCGATGCCGGGCACCCGCTTCCTGGATCCGCCCGCCGACCCGCTCCTGCTTCCCTGCCTGGCCGCGCTGAAGCAGGTGACGGGCGCCGCCGTGCTCCCCGCGTTCACGCAGCTCCCGTGGGAGTCCGTTGGCGCTCGAGGCTGAGTTCGACGCCCTCGGGCGCGAGCTGGTGGAGACGCTCGGCGCGCATCCCGAGGTCTTCGGAGCTGTGTCGGGAGTGGGCCCTGGGCCCTCGCTGCCCGCCGGCCTGCCCTCCTTCGTGCTCCAGAGCGAGACCGGGCTGCTCTTGGGAGAGCCGCCCGCGAAGAGCCTGAGCCTCGCGCTTCCGGTGTCCACCGCGCTCGCAGAGGACCGGGTGTGGGCCCTGGGCCCGCCCTTCGCGAGTCTGGGACCTGGGCCGCACGACTTCGTGCAGGTGCTGATCGCGACGGCGCCTGGGGCGGTGACGCGGCAGATTGTCGCCCGCCTCGCAGCGCTGCGTAGCCTGGCGAAGCGCCTGCCCGGCTACTTCGCCCACGCCTCCGGTCAGGAGACCTCCGCCCGGATCCATCGCGGCCTGCTGGGGGCCGGGTTCGACGCCCGGGCGCTGGCCGCGGCGCACGTCGCGCAGGCGAGGGTGGAGGGCTACGGGCCGGTGGCTATCGTGGTGGGGGTGCCGTCCGAGGCAGCGATGCAGCTCCTGCGGCCGTTCGCGGCCCAGCTGCGAGCCTTGCAGGCCAGGCTCGTGGTTCCGGTTCCAGAGACCGAGCCCGTTGGTCCCGAGGGCTGCGAGGGCCGGGACTGCCACACCTGTGACGAGCGCGTGGTGTGCGACAAGGTCCGCGAGGTCTTGTTTGCCGCCCGTCGCGAGCCGAGGAGAGCAACATGACCGCACGCACCATCGCCTGCCTGGGGAAGGGCGGGACCGGCAAGACGTTGGTCTCGACGCTCATCGGCCGCATCGCGCGCGACGCTGGGCTGCGGCCGCTGCTGGTGGACGCGGACCCGGTGATGGGGCTCTCGCTGGCGTGTGGGGTAGAGCGCCCGGTGACGGTGGCCGACGCGCGCGAGCAGATCGTGGAGCGGGTGGCGAAGCTCTCGCCTGATAGTCCGCCCGAGGAGACCCGGGAGATCGCCGAGTGGATGATCGCCCGGACGCTCTGGGAGCGCGACGGGCTGGCGCTCCTGGCGATGGGCCAGCGGCGCTCGCTCGGGTGCTACTGCTCGCTCAACCTGCTGTTGCGCAACATCCTGGGCGCGGTCGCCGCCCGGTTCGACCTGGTGGTGGTGGATGCGGAGGCGGGCATCGAGCAGGTGAACCGGGAGGTGGTGGAGCGCGTGGACCAGGCGCTGCTGCTCTGCGACGGGTCGCTGCGCTCGGTGCAGACCTGCCTGCTGGTCCGGGACAACGTCGCCCGGGTCCCGCGGATGCAGGGCTGCCGGCTCTCGGTGCTGGTGAACCGCGTCCCGGCGCTCCACGAGGCGCACCGCGCGCTGTTCGATCGCGAGGGGCTGGCGGTGCTGGGAACGCTGCCCGCGGCCGACGAGGTTCGCGAGGCCGACGCGGCAGGGAACACGCTGCAGGCGCTGGGGCCCGACACGGCGATCTACCAGCTGCTCGCGAGGCTGCTCCGGGAGGGCCACGTCCTCCCGGAGTGACGCCGCTGGTCTGGGCGTTCAGGTGCTGGGCTTCGCGGTCTTCTGGCCGGCGGCCTTCCAGCCCACGATGCCCTCGGGGAGGATGCTGACGTTGGTGTAGCCGGCCTTCACTGCTCTCTCGGCGGCCGCGTGGGAGGCCTTGCAGCGCTCGTTGGCGCAGTAGAAGACCAGGGCCGCATCCTTCGCGGGCGTCAGCTCCTTCTCTGGGTCGTACTGGGAGGGCGAGCTCAGGAGCTTGGCTCCGGGGACGATGCCGTGCTCGGCGCGGGTCTTCGCGGAGTTGACGTCATAGACATGGACCGCCGCGGACTGCTGCAGCTCGGACACGCGCTTGGCGTCGAGCTTCTGGATCGCCGTGGTCGCCTTCTCTCCACCGCAGGCCAGGGCCGAGACCGGTGCCGAGATCGCGACTGCCGCCACTGCTGCCAGGAACGCCTTCATGTGTCTTCCTCCGGGTTGGTGCTTGCCACGTCTCGATGTGCCGCGCGGCCCAGCGTTGCGCTCTGGGGCCCGGGTGGGCGCAAGTGCCGGAAGCTGGACGCGGGCGGTGTCGGCTGGCGGACGTCTCGCGGCGGCAGTCCACGTGGAGCGTCTGGGAAGGAGGCTCTCGTGGCCTGGATTCCTGGAGGAAGGCCAGAGGGAAGACCCAACTCGGGTTACGTGGCCGCGAGCTCGGGCGTGAGATCGAGGAGAGCCCCGCGCGGCTACCCCGACTTCTTCCACCACACCCATGGATGGCCGGGGGCTTTGAAGGGCAAGAGTCTGCAGGGTTCCGTGCCCGAGCGACGGCCGGAGAAGGGGGGCCGTTCGGCCCCCGCGCGACGTGCCTTGCGGGCTGCCCCGTGACCCTGAGGCGGATGGCCTGTCAAGCGGCCTACGCGCGCGGCGCCTGTCGGCGCCCTCAGCGGGGCTCGTCCCTGCAAGCGACCGAGGAACAGCGCGCCCCTGGGGGGCCCTGGGGATTCGGCAGGGGTTACTTAATTGAAGTTGAACGAAGCCGCTTCGCGGCAGCTAGCTGAGCCAGTTCGACGATCTTGAGG
>CAZAIE010000640.1:0-4864 GCA_964485035.1 uncultured Myxococcaceae bacterium
GGTGAACCTGCTGCTGGGGCGGGGGCTCGTCCCCGAACTGCTGCAGCGGGACTGCACCCCGGAGCGCATCTCCCGCGCGCTGCTCGCGCAGTGGGACGCCCCCGCCGAGGTCCTGGCCGGGCTCGAGGAGGTGCGGCGCGTCCTGGGCCCCCAAGGAGCCTCGGGCCGTGCGGCGGAAGCTGTGGTATCCCTCTTGCGCCGCCTCGACGAAGCCCCTGGACGGGCCCGCACGCTCGAGGCGCCACTCCATCGACCGGACTCCCCATGAGCGACGCCGTCGTCATCATCCCGACCTACAACGAAGCCGAGAACGTGGAGGCCATCACCCGCGCCGTGCTCGCGGCAGACCCGCGCCTGGACGTGCTGGTGGTGGACGACAACAGCCCGGACGGCACCGGGGTGAAGGCCGACGCCCTGGCCCGCGCCGAGCCCCGCATCCACGTGCTCCACCGCGCCGCCAAGGAGGGCCTGGGCAAGGCCTACCTCGCCGGGTTCGAGTGGGCGCTCGCGCGGCCCTACCGCTACGTCTTCGAGATGGACGCCGACTTTTCGCACGACCCGCGATATCTCCCCCGCTTCTTGGCGGAGATGGACGCCGGCGCCGACCTGGTGCTCGGCTCGCGCTACGTCGAGGGCGGCGGGACGGTGAACTGGGGCATCAGCCGGCAGATCATCAGCCGCGGCGGCAGCCTCTACGCGCGCAGCGTCCTGGGCATCGGCGTGCGCGACCTCACCGGCGGCTTCAAGTGCTTCCGGCGCGAGGTGCTGGAGGGGCTGGACCTCGCCACCGTGCGCAGCGCCGGCTACGCCTTCCAGATCGAGCTGACCTTCCGGGCGCTGAAGCGCGGCTTCCGCGTCAAGGAGATTCCCATCGTCTTCGAGGACCGCCGGGTCGGTAAGAGCAAGATGTCCCGGCGCATCTTCCTGGAGGCGGTCACCATGGTCTGGCGCCTGCGCGCCGGAGGCGGGCGGTAGGCGAGGCAGGCCGTGTCGGACTTCATCAGCTACAGCGTCGTCACCTTCTCGGCGATCTTCTTCGTCATCGACCCCCTGGGCCTGGTGCCGATCTACGTCGCCATCACCTCGCGGCACACGCCGGAGAACCGCGTCCGCATGGCGCGGCGGGCGGCGCTGGTGGCCATCGGGCTGCTCAGCTTCTTCGCCATCTTCGGCAGCCTGCTCTTCAAGTTCTTCGGCATCACGCTCGCGGCCTTCAAGATCGCCGGCGGCGTGCTGCTGATCATGACTGCCCTGGACATGCTGCGCGCCCAGCCGTCGCGCACGCGCTCGTCGCCCGAGGAGAACTCGGAGTCGGACGCCAAGGACGACGTCTCCATCGTCCCGGTCGCCATGCCGCTGCTCGCCGGCCCTGGCGCCATCGCCACGGTGATGGTCACCGCCGGCCGCGGCAAGGACTGGCTGCACATCATCCCGGTGCTGCTGTCGATCGTGATCACCTGCGGGGTGGCGTATGCCCTGCTGCGCGCAGCCGGGCGGATGCAGAAGTGGCTGGGGCACAGCGGCATCGCCGTGCTCGAGCGCGTGATGGGCCTTCTGCTGGCGGCCATCGCGGTGCAGTTCATGGTCGACGGCGCGGTGGACGTGCTGCGCTCGGCGCAGGCGCTCCCGGTCGTGCCCCCCGAGCTGCCCCGGCCATGAGGGTGCTGCGCCGGCTGGCAGCGTACCTCGCGCCCGAGCGTGGGGCGCTGCTCGCGGCGGCGGGGTGCATGGTGCTGCTCGCGCTCACCACCGCGGCGTATGCCTGGCTCATCGGCCCGGTGGTGAAGTTCCTGGTCACCGGCGGCGCCGACGGCATGTCCCGAGCGCTGCGGCTGGTCCCCGGGCTGGGCGAGGTGGACCGCACCCAGGCGCTGCGCGTGCTGCCGCTGCTCATCCTGGCCGTCGCCGCGGCGAAGGGGCTCGCGTACTTCGGGCAGTTCTACCTGATGGGCATGGTGGGCCAGCGGGTGGTCGCCGCGCTGCGCCGGGACCTCTTCGGGAGCCTGATGCGCCAGGCGCCCGCCTTCTACGCGCAGGCGAGCACCGGGGACCTGCTCTCGCGCTTCTCCTCCGACATGGCCCACGTCGAGCGCGCGGTGACCTACTCCACCGCCGGCTACCTGCGCGACGGCCTGTCGGTGCTCTCGCTGGCGGTGCTCGCGTTCGTGCTCGACTGGCGGCTCTCGCTCCTGGCCTTCGTCGGGGTGCCGCTGCTCGCCGTTCCGGTCTCCCGGCTGGCGAAGAAGCTGAAGCGGCGCAGCGCGCAGAGCCAGGAGTCGCTGGGGCGGCTCACCGGGCTGGTCCAGGAGGGGCTGTGGGGCATCCGAGTGGTGCAGGCCTACGGCCTCGAGGCGCGCGAGCTGCAGCGCTTCGACCGCGAGAATGCCCAGGTGCTGCGCGCGGAGACCAAGGCGGCCAAGGCGCGCGCGCTGGGCCCTGCGGTCGTCGAGCTGGTGTCGGTGGCCGCGCTCGCCGCCGTCCTGTGGATCGCCGCGGAGTCGGTGGTGCGCGGCGCGGTGGACCCCGAGCGGCTGGTGAGCTTCCTGGCCACCGTGGCGTTCCTGTTCCAGCCCGCCCGGTCGCTGGGGAAGGTGGGCCAGTTCGTCATCCAGGCCATCGCCAGCGGCGAGCGCATCTTCGCGGTCGTCGACGCCGCGCCGGCCGTGCGCTCGGCCCCGGCGGCACCCGCGCTCGCGCCGCTGGAGGACAGCCTGAGGTTTGCGGACGTGGACTTCGCCTGGCGCGAGCGGCCGGTGCTCCAGGGGCTCGAGTTGGAAGTGCGGCGCGGCGAGGTGGTGGCGCTGGTGGGCGAGTCCGGGGCGGGGAAGAGCACCGCAGCGCTCCTGGCGATGCGCTTCGTCGATCCGCAGCGCGGCGCGGTCCTTGTCGACGGCGCGGACGTGCGCCAGGCCGAGCTGGCTTCCGTCCGTCGCCAGTTCGGCCTCGTGACCCAGGAGCCGCTGCTCTTCTCCGGGACCGTCGCCGAGAACATCGCCTACGGCCGGCCGGGCGCGAGCCAGGTGGACGTGGAGTGGGCCGCGGGCATTGCCCAGGCCGATGCGTTCATCCGGGCGCTCCCCGAGGGTTACCAGACGCGCATCGGCGAGCGCGGGGTGAAGCTGTCCGGCGGCCAGAAGCAGCGCCTGGCCCTGGCGCGCGCGCTGCTTGCCCGGGCGCCGGTGCTGGTCCTGGACGAGGCCACGAGCAACCTCGACGCCCAGAGCGAGCGCGAGGTGACGGCGGCGCTGGGGGCGGCGCTCGAGGACCGCACCGCGCTGGTCATCGCGCACCGGCTCTCCACCGTCCGCAACGCGCACCGCATCCTGGTGCTCAAGGACGGGCGGGTGGTGGAGCAGGGGCGGCACGAGGAGTTGCTCGCGCAGGGCGGGGAGTACGCGCGGCTGCAGCGCCGCGACGCCTGACGCTCACACCGTCCCGCGCGTCAGCGGCCCGTCGAGCGCAGTCCCGGCCACGTCGAAGTAGGCGTGGTCGCCCACCAGCGTGAGCGAGAGCTTCGCGCGCCGTCCGTCCAGGTTCCCGAGCGCAGCGAGCAGCGTCGGGTCGGCGGCGAGCAGGTCGACGTCCCCCAGCCGGGAGAGCCTGCTTGCGCGCGCCTCGGTGAGGAACGCCTCCAGCTTCGCCGGGGACTCGAAGAGCACCGCGACCTTCGCCCCCGCGCTCTGGTCCGCGGCGCGCTGCACCTTGGCGGGGTCGGCCTTGCCCACGCGGATCCAGCGGGTGAGGCGTCCGGTCAGGTCGGTGGCCAGCAGGTCGGGGGCCTCGGGCTCGCCCAGGCCGGGCCCAAAGGCGAGCCGCTCCTCGTGGAACAGGCAGAACGCCAGAACTCGCAGCCAGACCCGCTCCATCGTCTCGGAGGGGTGGCGGGCGGTGCGGACGGAGAGCGTCAGGTCGAGCGCGCGGTCCACGTGGCTGAGGGCTACTTCGAAGTCGTGCAGGGTGGGGACGAGGGCCATGGGCGCGGAGTATGCCGAGTCCCCGGGCCAGTCAACCCCGTGTTCGGGCCCGGAAAAGACGACGACCGCCGGACCCGGAGGTCCGACGGTCGCCAGCGGCCGCTCTGGGATGCTCACTCGAAGACGTAGTCGGCCTTGGCTGCCTGCTTGTGCACGGTCTCGAGCATCGCGCGGTCGAGGGTCGCGGGGGCCGCGGTCTTGGCCTGCTTCGCCTCCTCGGCGGCCACGTAGGCGCGGCGCTCCTTCTCCAGTTTCTGGATCTCGCTGCGCAGCGCCTCGCGCTTCTTCGCGGTCTCCGCCAGGTACTCCTTGCGCTGGTCCTCGTTCATGGCGCGCATCGGCTCGGGCAGGGCCTCGGCCTCCATGCGGCCGACCGCGACCTTCCCGTCCTTGGCCGCGTCGACGAGGTCCCAGTCGGCGTTCTTGTAGTTGGCGCTGGCCTTGGCCATGGCGCGCTGGACGCCTGCGCCCTGGCCGGCCGAGGAGGCGTTCACGTCCTGGGCCTGCTGGCGGGCGGCCTTGGCCTTGCCCTCGGCGCCGTAGGCCAGGTAGGTCGAGTTCAGCTCCGCGCCCAGCTTGGCGATCTGCGCGTCCTGGGGCGCGACCACGGCGGCGACCTTCTGGTTCGCGTCGATGAAGGAGTAGCGGCCGTCGGCGAGGAGCGCGCCCTGCTTCCAGCCCGAGTTCGCGCCCTCCTGCTCGCTGCCGCAGTGGATGGTGTTGACCACGATGCCGTGCTTGATGGCGTCCTTCACGGCCACTTCGGGCTTGATGGGCCCCTGGGTGAAGGGCTCGTTGCCGGCGATGAAGATCATCTTCAGGGCGCCGGGGCCGTTGTTCCACTGCAGCTCGCGGGTGGCGGTCTGGATGACCTGGCCGCAGTACTCGTC
>CAZAIE010000641.1:0-4859 GCA_964485035.1 uncultured Myxococcaceae bacterium
TGCGGTGCGGCCGGGTGGTTCGGGGTGGAAGCCGCTCCCGCCTAGGGGCGGGTACGCCGCGCGGGGATGACCTGGACGACACCGACGACCAGGGCTGCCGCCAGAAGCACGTGGAGGGCTCCGCCCAACGTGTAGGCGGTGACCATTCCCAGTGCCCAGAGCACGAGCAGCAGGACTGCGAAGACCCAGAGCATGGACGACTCCTCTCTTCCACTCCGGCTGCAGCATCGGGGCCACGAGGCCGGCGCGGTGAAGCGCGAGTTCGGGTGCGCCGCGGGCTCCTTGCTGCCCGCCTCCCAGGGGTTGCCCTTCCAGTCGATGAGCTTGCCCTTCGGCGCCGGGCCCATGCCCTCCCACCAGACGTCGCCGTCCCGCCACACGCGCCGGGCCACGCGCTTCTCCCCTCCCGGGTGAGCGGCTATGGTGCGGACTCCCTGGACCCCCGCGCCGCGGAGCCGCCGATGATCAACGTGAACGGAGACCCCCACCCGCACCACGCCGGGATGACGGTGCGGGCGCTGCTCAAGGAGAAGGGGTTCGTCTTCCCGCTGCTGGTCGTGCGCATCAACGGCGAGCTCGTCGACCGCGAGGCCTTCGACCGCACCCCCATTCCCGATGGCGCCGACGTCCAGGTCCTGCACCTGATGAGTGGCGGCTAAGTCCTTGATTCCTGGTGGTCCGGCAATCGGAAATCCGTCGAGGATCCAGGTGGTTGCACAGGGGGTCGTGGCACACTTCCCGCAATCCTCTATATAGGCGGCGGGCATGGGCTTTCTGACCAACTACGTCCAGAACTACGCGGCCCTCCGCCTGGGCCGGCAGCCGCGCCGCCCGCTCATCGTCTCGTACTACCTGACCCACCGCTGTCCGCTCGCCTGCGTCTACTGCTCCGACGGGGACGGGCGGCCGTTCCACCAGGACCTGGCGGAAGAGCTCCCCACTGCGGACGTGAAGCGGCTCTTCGGCCTCTTCCGCAAGACCACCAGCGTGCTCGATGTCACCGGCGGCGAGCCGATGGTCCGCCCCGACCTGGAGGAGCTGCTCGCGCACGCGAAGGAGCTGGGCTTCACCACGGTGCTCAACACCAAGGGCCTCGGAATCGGCGAGCGGCCAGAGCTGGTCGAGCACACCGACCTGCTGGTGCTGAGCCTGGAGACCTTCGACGAGGAGAAGTGCGCACGCGTCATCGGCCGGCCGCTGGAGACGGCGCGACGGCTGCTCCGCGGGCTGGACGACGCGCTGCGGCTGACCCGGAAGCTGAAAAAGAAGCTGGTGGTGAGCACGGTGGTCATGCCCGACAACGTCGGCGACGTCGGGACGATCCTGCGCTGGTGCCTCGCTGAGAAGGTGGTGTTCCAGGTCGCGCCGCAGATGGTGGGCACCCGCCCGCCGCAGGCCCTGTACGGGAACGCGGCGTACCGCGAGGCGCTGCAGGCGGTCATCGAGGCGAAGCGGCGGACCGGGCTCGTGGTGGGCGCGCTCGGCTACCTCGAGAACGTGCGCGACCTGCGCTCGGCGCCGTGCCACCCGCTGCTGCTCGCCGACGTGCGGCCGGACAGCGGGCTCTACTACCCCTGCATCGAGCTCAAGTACGCGAAGCAGAAGGTGCTTCAGCACGGCAGCCTGGAAGCCGCGCAGGAGGCCTCGCGCCGCGAGTTCGGTCCCGTGCCCGCCGACTGCGGCGACCGCTGCCAGATCTTCTGTCACATGGCGCTGTCGATGAGCCAGGCCAGCCTCAAGGCGGGCCTCCTGGAGCTGCGGACGGTGTGAACCGCCTTACTTCTTGGGCAGCAGCCGGTCGACCACGTTCCAGAAGTCGAGGGCGGCACGGTCGCGCTGGGGACCGCGCACGAAGACCGGGGGTACCGAGCCGCCGGGGTCGCTGTAGGTGACGAAGACCAGCCGGACCTTTCCCTCGCCTGCTGGCTGGATGCTCCAGCCGCCGCGCGCAGCGGCCATGCGCACGTAGCCCTTGGCCGGCGCGGGCCCCAGGGCGTCGCTGGTCTCCCACCGGACCTCGCGCGAGCCGTCCGCGGCGGGGGGCGTCCTCCAGAGGCGCAGCGTCATGTCCCGGTTGGAGACCGCGGGGACGTTCACCTGCTGGTAGACCACCACCTCGTCGGCGGTCTGGCGCAGCACCTGCTTGCGCACCTCCTTGGTGGAGGTGGGGTCGGTCGCGGACTGCCAGATGGCCGTGGCCGCGGACTCCGGCGGGACGGCCAGCTCGATCGACGCGCGGAACTCCTGGTAGCTGGAGCCGGCCACGTCCTTCTGCTCGAAGGTCGCCCCGCGGCGCTCGTCGTACTTCTTCCACCCGTCGGCGGGCGCGGCGGCCAGGACCAGGACCGGGACGAGGAGGCGGAGCATGGCGGGACCCCTGTCGGACGTTCGACAGGAGGGTAACAGCTCAGCGCGCCCGAAGCCTTCCCGCCCACCACCCGGCGATGACCTCGCGGTCGGGAGTGCGGCCGCAGGCGGGCAGGCTGTCGAGGAAGGCCTTGCCGTAGCCCTTGGTGGTGAGCCTCCGGTCGAGGATGGCCACCACGCCGCGGTCGCGCCGCGAGCGGATGAGCCGGCCGAAGCCCTGGCGCAGGGCGAGCGCCGCCTCGGGCACCTGGTACTGGCCGAAGGGGTCGCCCTTCTTCTCGCGCAGCTGCTCGATGCGCGCCGCCACCACCGGGTCCGCGGGCGAGGCGAAGGGCAGCTTGTCGATGACCACCAGCGACAGCGCCGCGCCCTGCACGTCCACGCCCTCCCAGAAGCTGTGCGCGGCGAAGAGCACCGACGGCCGCTCCTTGAACTCCTCCAGGAGCGCCTGCTTGGGGCGCTCGCCCTGCAGCAGCACGCGGTAGGGGAGGCGGTCCTTCAAGAGCCGGTGCGCCTCGGTCATGTTCTTCAGGCTGGTGAAGAGCGCGAAGGCCCGGCCTCCGGTGATCTCGCAGAGCCGGTAGATCTCCTCGGCCACGGCGCCCACGAAGGCGGGGTCGGTCGGCTCGGGGAGCGTGGTGGGGGTGTAGAGCGCGGCCTGCGCCTTGAAGTCGAAGGGCGAGTCCAGCACCAGCGTGTCGACCGTGTAGCGGTCCGCGCCGGTCTCGGCGTCGGTGAGCCCCAGCCGCTTCTTCACGAAGTCGAGCGAGCCCTGGGCCGCCAGCGTCGCCGAGGTGAACACCACGCTGTCGGTGGTGGCGTAGAGCCGCTCCTGCAGCTCCTCGGCCACGTCGATGGGGGCCGCGCGCAAAAAACGCGCGCGCGCGCGCGTCTCGCTCCAGAAGACGAACCCCGGCTCCGAGGCGCTGACCAGGAAGTGGAGGTCGTCGGCGATCTCCTTGCAGCGCCGCCCCAGCGCCTGCACCTCCGACTCCTCCGAGTCGCCCAGCGCGGCCTTGAGCCCCAGCAGCGACTCCTGCAGGTCCCGGCAGGGGTCGCCCAGGGCCTTGCTCCGCGCGGCGTCGAGCCGGCGCGCCGGGTCGCCGCCCTTGGGCGCCTGGGCCTCGACCTGGTCGAACAGCGCCTTGGCCACCCGCTCCAGCCGCTCCAGCCGGCGGGCCACCCCGCGCTCGCCCAGCTCCTCTCCCAGGGCGTGCTCGGTGTCGCGCACCAGGTCGGCGATGCGGTAGTCGGACGCCGCGACCCCGAAGAACTCGGTGGCCACGTCCTCCAGCGCGTGCGCCTCGTCGAAGACCACCGCCTCGTATCGGGGGATCACCTCGGCGCCGCCCCGCGAGGGCCCGCCCGCCGTGCGCAGGTGCAGGTCGGCGAAGAAGAGGTGGTGGTTGACGATGATCAGGTCCGACTCGGCGGCCTTGCGCCGCATGCGGGTGACGAAGCAGTCCTCGTGCCGCGGGCAGCGCTGGCCGCTGCAGGTCTCGCTGGTGGCCGACAGCTCCCGCCACAGCGACAGCCCCTCGGGCAGGTCCAGCTCGGCGCGGTCCCCGGACTGCGTGGCGTGCGCCCAGGTCTTCACCGCCTTGAAGGCCTTGAGGTCCTCGCGGGAGGGCAGGGTGAACTGCGGGTCCTCCTCGGCGCGGTCGAGGCGGGCGAGGCAGAGGTAGTTGCCGCGGCCCTTCATCACCGTGGCCTCGAAGTCGAAGCCGGAGACCTCGCGCAGTAGCGGCAGGTCCTTGAGGACGATCTGCTCCTGCAGCGTCTTGGTCGCGGTGGACACCACCACCCGCCGCCCCGAGAGCACCGCGGGCAGCAGGTACGCCAGCGTCTTGCCGGTGCCGGTCCCCGCTTCGATCAGCGCGTAGCGCCGCTCGTCCAGCGCCCGCCGCACCAGCTTCGCCATGGTGATCTGCTGGGGACGGTGCTCGTACGCCTCGCTGCGGCGCGCGAGCAGCCCGCCCGGTCCCAGGACCGCGAGGATGGGGTCGCCGCGCCCGGCGGGCGGACGGTGGTCGGGGCCGGCCACCTCAGGGGCCCGGTCGGGTCACCAGCTGCTGCATGACCAGGAAGAAGACCCCCGCGCTGGCGAGCAGGAAGAGCACCGCGAGCACGGTGCGCACCCGCTGGCTCGTGGCGCTCGGGCCGCGCTGGAGCGGGAGGGACGCGAGCGTCATCAGCCGGTCGGCGGCCAGGTCCCTGTACCGGGAGGCCAGGGCGTCGCCGGGGTTCTGCTCGGCGTGGACCCGGTAGCGGCGGGCCGCCTCGGTGAGTGCGTCGGCGGCAGCGCAGGCCGAGATGAACGCGTCGTGCCGCTCGGTCTCGGTCCAGTGCCGCTCGAGCTCCGACCACTGCGCCTCCAGCCCCTCGGGGAGCGCCAGGTTGTCGGGGTTGAAGAGGGCGAACACCAGGCCGCAGCGCGCGCAGGAGTCCCTCTCCTCCGGCCGGGGCGCGCCGCACTTGGGGCAGAGCGGGCC
>CAZAIE010000642.1:0-4856 GCA_964485035.1 uncultured Myxococcaceae bacterium
ACGGGGCGCGGTGCTGGGGCGCCGGTCGCCCCAGCGCCCGTCGCCCCAGCACCGCGCCCCGTCGTGCGCGCCGGGCGTCCGCGCAGCGGGCTGGTGACCGCGGGACTGGCGACGGCCATCACCGCGCTGGTCCTCTGCTGGATCCCCTTCCTCGGCTACCTCGGGCTCATCGGGGCCATCCTCGGGACGATTGGTCTCTCCAAGAAGCCGGGTGACGGCACGGGGATGGTCGTCGCCTCGTGGATCACCGGCCTGCTCGCCACCACCGCGGCCATCGTCTGGACCTACGTCGCCGCGACCGCCTCCTGCCCGCACGTCTACGCCTGGGACGGGCGCGAGTGGCGCTTCGACGCGGACCTCCTCTCCGGCTCGCTCTACCGCGCTGGCGAGTCCGAGGACCTGGACCGGCTCGAGACGATCGCCCTGGTCGACGGCCAGTACCGCCTGCGGGTGGTCAACGAGCGCCCCGAGCGCGACTTCGTGGACCGCGTCGCGCTGCAGGTGGTCGACCACCCGGCCGGGACCGAGGCGCTGCCCACGCAGACCGGCGAGATCGTCGTGCTGGGCCCGAGCGCCCCGCCATCGCTCGCCCGCGACGCGCGCGGCCGCGACCGCCTGCCGCTGCTCGCCGCCGAGGACTCGCTCAGTTGGCAGGGCGAGCTGGCCGACCACGACCCCGACGGGCCCCAAGCCCCGCGCGAAGTCCTCGAGCTCACGCTTCCGCGTCCGGCCGGGTCGGCGTTCCTCGTCCTGCGCGCGCGCAACACCGAGCAGGGCACCGAGGCGCTGTACCGCTACCTCGCGCGCATGGGCCCCGGCCTGGGACCGCTCCTCGAGCTCGCCGGAGAGAGCCGCAGCTACCCTTACCGGAAGCGCCTGGAAGACGAGATGGACCGGCTCGGCGTCCCGCTGCGCGTGGAGCTGCAGACCGCGTCGGGCTGGGTGCCCGCCGCGCGGATCGGTCCCGTCGGCCCCGGCGTGATGCGCAGCTTCGCGGTGCCGCTCCCCGCGGGCGAAGGTCCGCTGAAGCTGCGCCTGCTCGCGACCCCGCTCGCCTGGGAGATCGACCGCGTGGCCATCGCCGGACGTGCCGCCGAGGTGCAGTCGCAGAGCCTCGCGCCCACCCGCGCCGCGCGAGACAGCGGCGAGGACGTGACGGATGACCTGAGCCACGCCGACGCCCGACGCGTGCGCGTGGACACCGGACATCACGTCGAGCTGACCTACGCGGCTCCCGCGCCGGCTCCTGGGACGGTGCGCTCGGTCTTCGTGCAGATGCGCGGCTACTACGAGGTGGACATCGGCGGGCGCGGGCTCATCAACCCGCTCGCCCTCGTGCAGCACCACCGCGGGTCCGATTCGGCCCCGCGCTGGTTCGTGCGCGAGCTGAAGGAGGCGCGTCCTTGACGGTCTTGGCCTACTGCCGGGCGGGGTTCGAGAAGGAGTGCGCGGCCGAGCTGCAGGGCCGCGCGCAGGCGCTGGGGGTGGCCGGCTACGCGAAGGCGAAGCCCGACAGCGCCCTGGTGACGTTCGTCCCGACCGAGCCAGCGGGCCTGGCGGCGCTCGAGGCCGGCCTGCGCCTCGACGACCTCGTCTTCGCGCGCCAGCTCGTCTTCGGCGCACAGCTCGTCCAGAACCTGCCGATGGGCGATCGCGTCGGGCCGCTGCTGGCCCGGGCGCAGGAGGCCCAGCGCACCTTCGGTGAAGTCGTCGTCGAGACCGCGGACACCAACGAGGCGAAGGAGCTGAGCACGCTCTGCCGCAAGCTCACGCACCCGCTGGCGGCCGCGGCGAAGAAGGCCGGCGTGCTGGTCCCGGAGGGAGCGCACCCGACCCTGCACGTGCTCTTCCTGGGCTCGACCGCGGCGCAGGTCGGCTGGACGCTGCCGGGGAACTGCTCGGAGTGGCCCATGGGCGTGCCGCGGCTGAAGTTCCCGCCCGGCGCGCCGAGCCGCTCCACGCTGAAGCTGGCCGAGGCGCTGGTGACCTTCCTGCCCACCGACGCGCAGCGCAGGCAGCGGCTCGCGGCGGGGATGCGCGCGGTGGACCTGGGCGCGGCGCCCGGAGGCTGGACCTACCAGTTCGTCGATCGCGGCATCCACGTGACCGCGGTGGACAACGGGCCCATGGACCCGGCGCTGCTGCGCAGCGGCCTGGTCGAGCACGTGCGCGCGGACGGCTTCCGCTGGCGGCCGCCACAGCCGGTGGACTGGATGGTCTGCGACATGGTGGAGCAGCCCTCGCGCGTGGCGGCGATGGTGGCAGGGTGGGTCACCGACCGCGCGTGCCGCGAGTGCGTGTTCAACCTGAAGCTGCCGATGAAGAAGCGCTTGGACGAGGTCCGCGCGTGCCGGGAGGTCGTCGAGCGCGCCGCCGCGAAGGTGGGCGCGAGCGTGCGGGTGAAGCAGCTCTTCCACGACCGGGAAGAGGTGACTGGGCACGTGGGACCCAGCCCAGACTGAGTAACTTCCTCCCAACGCTCAAAGCTTCGAGGCACTTCCCACCAAGCAGACCCGTGTCCGCAGGAAGGCCTCCATGACCATCCGCGAGTTCTTTGCTGTCCGGAATCGCACCTCGATCCCTCCGCACTTCGCCGATCTGATGGCCGCAGCCACCGTGCTCGTGCTCGGCGCGATCCTTCCGCTCTGCCTGGCTCCCCTCCGCTCCCCCTCTACAGTCCTCGGCGTGGGCCTCGGGGCAACAGCCGCTGCAGTGTTTGCGTCGCTGATCCCCTCGCGAATCATCGTCACCGAGCATGGCCTCGGAGTGGTCTGCCTCTTCGGACGCAACCAGGCCCTCATGGAGCCGGGACGCAAGCGCTGGTGGGGAAGACATCTCCTCTGGGAGGAAATGGCTTCGATCACTCGCATGAAGGTCAACCAGCGCCGCGTCGGCTCTGATTGGCGGTTCTTCCCCGACCTGGGCCAGTACCGCTACGTGGTCCGTGTGCGCTGGGGACGCAGCTACGAGCTGTACGACTCGAGCCCCGCCTTCGCACTTTTCGAGAGGGCGGCGCAAACACGCTCCCGAGAAGATGGCCGACGTCAGTGACCGATGGTGGCGTGGGCTGCAGTAGCGGCGACCGTAAACGCCCTGGAGCCCTGCCCACTTCCTCACCTCGGGTAGCTCGCCGGAGGCAGCCCGGAGCCGCTGCGGAGCGCGAGGTACAGCCCTACGGTGATCGCCTGGGCCAGCGCGCCGGTGGCCAGCACGCCCACGCAGCACGCCAGGATGCCCAGGCCGCCGATGAGCCCGGCCACGAACAGGGTGCCGAACACGCCCACCCGCTGGCCGTCCACCAGCGCGAAGCTGCGCTTCACCGCGTCCACCGGGCCCACGTCGTCGCAGAATGCCAGCTCGAACTGGACGAACGTGAAGCCCATCGACCAGTAGATGAAGGGCACGAACAACACGAGGGTCGCAAAGCCAATGACCACGAACGCGGTGCTCTCCGACGCGAACTGGAACACGCCGTAGAGGCCACCCGCGATCAGCGCGATGGGCCCACCCAGGAGCAGCCAGGTGAGCAGCGTGGTCCCGACCAGCTTCCCCAGCTTCCCGAACTGCGTGAACAGCCCGCCCAGCTCCACCTTGCGCCCCACCAGGCTGTCGGCGACCACCCGGAAGAACCCGAGCTGCACCACGCCCTGGAGCACGGTCTGGACGAGGAAGACGACTCCGGTCACGAACAGCGCCGCCACCTCACCGCCCACCGCAGTGGCAGCGAGCTGCACCCCCTGACCGGCCATGCTCACGCCCCAGCCGATGCCGGCGACGATGAGCAGCCCCACGCTCAGCAGCACCCAGTCCGCCTTGAACCGCTCCCAGGCGAACTCCACGAGCCCACCGAAGGTCCAGGCGTCGCGCGTGAACGGGATCTGCATCGGCTCCACGCGGCCCCGACAGCCAGGGCAGAGCGCCGAGTCGCCCTCGCGGCAGGTCGCGCACATGAACGCCCCGCACCGCGAGCACAGGTCCGCTGCGGGCTGTCCGGGGTGCACGGGGCAGCTCGCCCGCCCGGGAGCGGGGATCTGCGCCATGGGCTCGGGAGCCGGCGCCGGGATCGCGACGGGCACGGGGACACTCGCGCCGCACGCGGGGCAGAACGACGCCTGCGGGTCCTCGACGGACTCGCCACAGCGCGGGCAGGGACGGTTCAGGTCGGACACGGAGACCTCCGGGCGCTGCGGGTGGGACCGTCGCTCAGGGCTGGACGGAAGACTGCACGGGCGAGTTGAGGATCCAGGTCACGGCGTAGTTCTGCTCCACCTTGGCGAGGTACGTCGCCCGGCGCTCGCAGCCCGAGATGCCGCGGCTGGTCTCGTTGATCCACGTGATCGCCAGCTGCTCGCGCGGGCAGTTCAGGTCGAAGGAGGCCCGCGCCCGGGGGTCGTCCAGCCACACGCACGACCAGCCCAAGCAGTACAGCGCCAGCTCCACCTGGCGGGGCCCCTGGAACACGAAGCGTCCGTTGCCCAGCGACTGGTGCGTCGCCTGCCCCACCGGGATCCCCAGGTCCTTCGCCGCCAGCTCCTGGGCGTTGGCCCAGCGCTTGGCGTTCATGTTCGGCACCTCGGGGTAGCTCGGGGGTGCGGACGAGGCCGGCGACGCAGGGCTGTGGCTGCAGCCGGCGAGGCCGAGCGTGAGGGAGAGTGCGAGCAGGGTGCGGGTCATCGTTCCTCCAGGGAGAAACGCGGACGCTAGCACCCTCGCCGCCCAGGCAGCACCTACCCCCGCGCCGCGATCCACCCCCGCACTGCCTCCGCCTCTCGCGCGCGGAACCCGGTGCGCTCGTAGCGGTCCGCGGCGCGGGGGTAGGTGCTGCCTGGGCGGCGAGGGTGCTAGCGTCCGCGTTT
>CAZAIE010000643.1:0-4851 GCA_964485035.1 uncultured Myxococcaceae bacterium
GGATGTCCTCGAACCCGCCCATGATGGTGCCGAACGCCTCAGTCTGGGTGGCGAGCGCCACGACGGCGCCGATCAGCGCACCCCAGGGGTTCCCGCCGCTCGCCTGCAGCCCCTGCCCAGCGCCCTGCAGGACGGCGCCGGTCCGCTGGTAGCCCGCGGCCGCAGAGCCAAGCAGGTTCAGGACGCCGCCGCCGATCCCCTTCACTCCGAACGTGTCTCCGAGCCGGCCAGAGCTGAGGGCGCTCGCTCGATCATCCAGTTTCTTCTGGGCATCGTTCTGGGCGTCGATGATCTGCTGTGCCGCCATGTCGTCGAGCGAACGCTGCTGACGCTGGCGCTCCTTGAGCGCGTCGAGCTCCATCTGCTGCGTGTCCAAGTACTCCTGGTGGGTGCGCTTGAACATCTCCTGCTCTGCGTAGCGCATGTCGATCTGCGCGTCGGCGAACTTCTCCTGCGTGCGCTTCAGGTCGGCGGCCCCCTTTTCGTCGTAGGACGACCACTCGTTGACCGAGGCCTTCTTCTTCGCATCCTCGGTCTTCTTCTTGGCCCCGGGCTGGAGGTTGTCGAACATCTCCATGAACGCCTTGAGCGCGGGCTCGAGGTCCTTGGCCCCCTCCTTCAGCGACTTCACGAACCCCTCCATCGCCGACGCGAACACCTCCTTAGCGCGCTCGCCGAGGCCGGGACCAGCGGGTCCCGGGTCGGGGACGGAGGTCACTGGACCAGCGGAGGTGTACCGGCCCGTAACGGGGTCGAACATCTTCCCGTAGGCCTTCTCTGCGGCTGCGCCCTTCGGACCCGGGGCACGGCGGTTGAAGTCCACGCCCTCCCAGCCCGGTGTGGCGCTGGGCTTGAACGCCTGGAACCACGGCTCATCCATGAACTCGGGCAGCCAGCCCTTGGTGTTCAGCAGTTGCTTGAGCCCGCCCCACGCCGCAGTGAGGCCGACGACGCCCAGGAGCGCAGCGCCCAGCGGCGACACGAGGGCCTTGGACGCCATGGCGGCGATCTCAAATGCGCCCTCCAGACCCTTCACGGCCTGGCCCAGCCCCTTCACCTGTGCCTCGGTCAGGCCGATGGACTTCTGCAGCGAGTTGCCCCACGCCTGACCTGCCGCGGTGGCATCCTCTCCGAAGAGGTCCTCCACCCCCTTGCGCGCCTTCCGGAGCATGGTGGACGCCTCGTTGAAGGCGCCCCCCAGTCCCTCGACCGCGCCGAACGCCACATCGCCCATGCGCTTCAGGGCCTTGTTGGTGGCCTCGGTCTGCCGCGTCGCCTCGGAGAGGCCCTTCTTCAGGTCCTCCACGTCGGCGGCGAGCTTGACGGTCAGCGTTCCGAGATCCATTCCTGCGGCCATTGGTCACCTCGATAGAAAGCCTCTCGAGGTCCACCCCACGCGCGAGGTTGGGAGCACGGCAACGGCAGGGCTGGCCGAATTGCACGCTGGGGGCGTCCTTCGCTCTTGGCCCAGCCCCCTCGCTGCAACAGCGCACCCCGCCATGTTGCGCGGGGAGGAACCTACCGCGTGGGGTCGGAAGTGCGCGGCACTCACGCCGCTTCCGAGGTTCCCGCCATGACCGTCCTGTTGAAGTACGCCACCCCCAGAGCGCTGCTCAATCGTGACGCGCGTTCCGACGAGATCGCCGCCGCCCTCAACCCGCGCATCGTGCCCGGCCTCCCCCTGGCCCGGCTCGCGCACGCCAAGCTGGTCATGAAGGGCAAGGACGGGGTGACCATCCAGGACTGTGCGGAGATGCTCGGCTATCGCAACCTCGCCGAGTTCCTGGGGCGCGTGGACTTCTCCAACTTTCTCAAGGACGCCGCCGCGCCCGTCGGCTCCGCCATCTCGGCCGGGGATGCCAACACCGGCGGCTCCTTCATCCCGACGGAGATCCAGGAGGGCTTCATCGCCAGCCTGGAACACCAGGTCGCCGTGCGCCGCTTCATCCCCGAGCAGAACCGGATCGTCTCCAAGTTTCCTTCGGTGTCGATCCCCTCCATCAAGGCCGGCGTGGAAGCGGAGATGGTGAGCGAGACGCCGACGGCCGGGAATCAGCAGGCCCTCACCACCGGGCAGATCAACCTCCAGGCCCACAAGATGCGCGCGGAGTGCCTCGTGTCCCGCGAGCTCCTGCGCGCCGCCGTCAACGTGGACCAGATGATCTATGCGGAGCTCGCCGCCGCCGCGGCCCGGAAGGAGGACCTGCTCTCGGTCCAGGGCACCGGCGCCAACAACGAGTTCCGGGGGCTCAAGACCCTGGCCGGCGCGGCACTCAAGAGCGCCAGCGGAACCGTGGACCACAAGAACGTCCGCGGCGACATCAGGGCCCTCGTGCGCGCCCTGCGGAACAGCAAGGTCCCCGAGTCCTCGGGCTGCGTCTTCATCGGCGCCGAGCAGCACCGCGGCGCCCTCGAGGAGCTCGAGTCACCGCTGGGTGCCTACCCCTTCGCCGACTCGCTGGAGTCCGGCTCCCTCATGGGCCGGCCGGCCGCGTTCTCGACGGCCCTGGCGACCGATGCCTTCTACTGCTTCGCCCCTGGCGAGGCGCTCTTCTTCGAGCAGCTCAACATGGGCCTTGAGGTGGACACCGTCTATCTCGACAACTCGGGCAACTGGTACTCCGCGAGCGCGGCCGACTGCCACGTCTTCCGCCTCTGGCGCGGCATCGACTTCGCCCTCAAGCACAACGAGGCCTGCGAGTACCTGAGCAACGTCACCTGGGGCGCGTAGTCCTCACCGCCACCGGGCGGACTGAGCGCACCACCGCTGCACCACGGCCCGGGGGCGCCCTGCTCCCGGGCCTCACACACCGGAGGTTCCCCGTGTCCTTTCCCTTCGTCACTCCCGCCGAGATCCGCACCTGGCTGGCCACGAACCACGGGCGACACCGCGCCCTCTGCCACTGCGCCGGCGTCTCCGAGTTCAAGCTGAGCCGCTGGCTGAACGCTGGCGGGCAACTCACCGACGCCGAACTGTCCCGCCTCGCCGGAGCCGTCGGCGTGCTCGTGCGCGCCACAGGAACCCTCGCGGTCCAGGTCCCGCCGCGGCCGAGGAACGTCAGGCGCGAGGTGCGCGGCTTCTACCGGATGGCCGGCGGACCCCTGAAGCCCCTGGGGTGACCATGGGGGTGGTCGCCCGAATCGAAACCCAGATCCCCGCGGCTGGCGCGGTCCGACAAATAAACCGCTGAAAAACCACCCGCCCACCAACGGAAGACGCCATGCCCCGCCAGAAGCAGCCGTGGACGACCGAGGAACTGCAGCAGCGCGAGCGGCTCCTTGCTGCAGCGCGCGCCCGCGGGCTCTCGCTCGAGGCTCTGGCGTCCGAGTGCGGGGCGAGCCGGCAGCGCGTCCAGCGGTGGAGCGTCGGGACCTCCCACCTGCGCCCCGCCGAACTGGACGCCCTGGAACGCCTGGTGTCCGCGGCGCCGGAGCCCGGCCAGGTGGACCACCTGCAGGCCATCGCCGCGGCCCTAGGCGATCTCGCCGCGCTCGCAGGACAGCCGGAAGAGTCCGACGAGAAGGACGCGCTGCGGGGCCTCATCGCCAAGCTGGGGCCGGCCGCGGTGGGCGGCCTGGTCAAGCTGGCGGTCACGGCCAAGAGCGAACGGGTGCGGCTGGCCGCGCTCAGTGAGTTGCTGGACCGCGGCTTCGGTCGCCCCGTCCAGGCCTACGTGGACAGGACGCCGAGCGCCCCGGCAGGCGAAGGCGACCTCATCGCCGCCGTGCTGAGGGCCATGGAGGGCGCCTCCCCGCCGGCGTCGGGTGCCTCGCCGGTGTCAGGCGAGTCAGTAATGTCAGAGCCGCCGACGCTGTCAGAGCCGGAGGTCTGACAACGAAGCGGCCTCACGCGCTTCACGCTGGCGAGGAACCTCTCTTCCTCGCTCGGGAGCATCGGGACCCATCCCGCGCCCTTGCAGATGCACTCCGGCGCCGCGCTGCCCTGGCACACCGGGCACTCCCTGCGTACCGCGAGGCCGCCGGCGAGCAGCATCTGAAGCCCCTGGGGACACCGGCCGGATCGGCAGTACGCGGCGACCGGGCTCCTGGTGGACCACTTCACGCCGCCCTGCAGGGGAGCCCGCTCTGCCTTCACGCGGGCGGCGCCGCGCTCGAGGGGCGGCGACGAGAGCTGCGCTGCGTAGCACCGGCTGCAGGCCATCTTCACCTTCAGGTGCTCGCAGAAGAAGTGCGGCGTCTGCGCGAACCATTCCGCGGGGGTGGTGGGCATGCCGCCAGTCTCCGGCGGACGTTTCTCCGCGACCCAGGACGGCCCAGGACGCGCGCGGCCGGGTGGTGGCTAGGTGGACGTGGGCGAGGCCAGGAGAGCGCGCCAGCGGGGCTCTGCGGCTGCGTGGCGGGCTCGCTCATGCTGCGCGGCCGAGAGGGATCTGGAGGGAGAAGGGTAGGCGCGGCGGGTCGTTACTCGGAAATCCGGACAGCGCGCCCCCGCAATGTCAACGAAAGCCCCATCGGCCCTCAGCCGATGGGGCTTCCGGCGTTTGGGCGCACTTGGACGCGGTCTTCGGGTTCCTGCCTTCCAGCGCGCTGGCTGACACGGCGGGCGATCTGCCAGACGGCGTCGGGCGAGATCGAATGCCGCCATGGAGCAGTCTGCGGCATGGTATCTGAAGCCCGCCGAGCCCCTGGAACTGAGGTGGCCGGGGACCACGACGAAGAGCGCGACCACCGACGTTCCTGCCGATCCGGCCATCTACCACATCACGCACGCGCCGACCGGGGCCCGCCGCCAGCCAGATCATCGACCGGGGAACGAAGCCCGGAATGACCGAGGCGCGCCAGAGTTCGTTCCGATCGCGTCTAGCCGATTTGGGACTGGAAGCGAAGGCG
>CAZAIE010000644.1:0-3012 GCA_964485035.1 uncultured Myxococcaceae bacterium
CCCCAAGAGCCCGTTCTCCGACGCCGAGTTCGCCGCGGCGCACCCGGAGGCCAAGACGCTGCTGGTGCGCGCCGCTTCCTCGGTCTACCAGACCCGGGGGCAGTCGCTGGCCGACCTGGCCACCGCGTTCAAGGCCGACGAGGTGCTCACCCAGGTCGCCTACTCGCCCGACGGCGCGCGGGTGGCGGTGGGCAGCTACGACGGCAAGCTGCGGGTCTACTCCACCTCGGCGCGCGAGCTGTGGAAGACCCTGGACGGGCACCGCGGGGAGCGGGTCTACAGCGTCGCCTTCTCTCCCGACGGCCGCCTGCTCGCGTCGGGCGGACGCGACCGTCGCATCGTGCTGTGGGACACCGCGACCGGGGAGCCGCTCAAGGCGCTGGAGGGCCACGAGAGCCTGGTGCGCAACCTGGCCTTCTCCGCCGACAGCCTGGTGCTGGCCTCGGCGAGCTGGGACCGCACCGTGCGGCTCTGGGCCATCCCCTCCGGGCAGCCGCTGCGGACGCTGCAGCACGACGACCAGGTGCTGGCGGTGGCGCTCTCGCCCGATGGCCGCTACCTGGCCTCGGGCGGGCTGGATCGCCAGGTGCGGGTGTGGCGGCTGCCCTCGCTGGAGCTGGTCACCACCGTCTCCGCCCACGCCAGCGAGGTGATGTCGCTCGCCTTCTCGCCGGACAGCCGCGCGCTCGCCACCGGCAGCGCCGAGCGCTCCATCCACGTGGTGAACCCCGAGACCGGCCGGCCGCTGCAGGTGATGGAGGTCTCCTCCGGCGTGGGCAGCATCTACTCGCTCGCCTACTCGCCCGACGGCCGCTACCTCGCCAGCGCCGGGTTCGACGCCACGGTGCGCCTGTGGGACGCGCGCAGCGGCAGCCCGCTGGCCACCCTGGAGGCGCACGAGGGCGCCGCGGCGGGCGTGGCCTTCTCCCCCAAGGGCGACATGCTCGCCAGCGCCGGGTACGACCGCCTGCTCAAGCTCTGGCGCGTGCGCCGCGTGGAGGCGACGCAGCTCAGCCACCCCGCCTACGTCTATGCGGTCGCCTACTCCCCGGGCGGCCGGCGGCTCGCCTCCGGCGGCGGCGACAAGACCGTGCGCGTCTGGGACGTGACCACCGGCCAGGCGGTGATGACCCTCTCGGGCCACGGCAACGTCATCTCCCGGCTGGCGTTCAGCGCCGACGGCTCGCTGCTGGCCTCGGCCGCGCGCGAGCGGCTGGTGGTGCTGTGGGACATGAAGGAGGGGCGGGCGCTGCAGAAGACCGAGCAGCCCGGAGAGATCTACGACGTGGCCTTCAGCGCCGACGGCCGGCTGCTGGCCATGGCCTGCTCGGACCGGACGGTGCGCCTCTTCGACGCCCAGACCCTGGCCTTCAAGACCGCGCTCACGGGGCACGAGGGGCCGGTGACCACGGTGGCCTTCACCCCCGACGGCCAGCGGCTGGCTTCCGGGGCCCAGGACAAGACCATCCGCCTCTGGGACCTCGCCACCGGGAAGGTGCAGCAGACGTTGCGCGGCCACGGCGACTGGGTCTGGTCGCTGGACTTCAGCTCCGACGGCAAGCGGCTGCTCTCCTCGGGCAAGGACGGCGTGGCCATCCTCTGGGACGGGCAGACCGGCGCCGAGCAGCGGCGGCTCGAGGGCCACGGGGTGTGGGTGAACCGGGCCCGCTTCTCGCCCGACGGCGCGCTGGCGGTCACCGGCGGCGACGACCAGACCGCGCGGGTGTGGGACGTGGCCAGCGGCGAGCCGCGGCTCATCCTCCACACCACCCGCGAGGTGGCCGGCGCCGAGTTCTCGCCCGACGGGCGGACGGTGGCGGTGGCCGACGGGAACACCACCCGGCTCTACCCGGTGGACTTCTCGGTGCTCGACGCCGACCCGGCGCTCCTGCTCGAGGAGGCGCGCTCGGCCGGCTACCGGCCCGCGAAGTAGAGGGCGGACCCGCGCTGCGGCGATCCCCGGCGATCGGCTGATCGGCTAAGGTGGCGGCCACGTCGGAGGGGGACATGGACCAAGGCGCGCGGGCGGGCCGCTTCCTGCTGGGGGAGCGGCTGGGAGCGGAAGGCTTTCCCCAGCGGTGGTCGGCCCGGGAGGAGGGCTCGGACGGCGCCTGCTGCGTCGAGCTCTACCCGCTGCGGGAGAGCGCCGACCCCAAGGACCTGGGGACGCTGCTGCAGGCGCTGGGCGCGAGCGAGCGGCTGGTCCACCGGAGCGTGGTGCGGGTGCGTGGCGCCGGGGTCGCGGAGGGGGCGCTCTACGTCGCCACCGAGCCCGCGCCGGGCGTGCACCTGGGGGAGGCGCAGCGCGAGCGCGTCCCGGGGCCGGTGGCGGCGCTGGTGGGGGCGCAGCTCTGCTGCGGCCTGGAGGCCGGCCATCGCCTGCTCGACGCGGACTGGCGCCCCGCCGCGCTGGTCCACCGCGGCCTGGTCCCCGAGCGCTGCCGGCTGGGCGTGGACGGGGTGGGCCGCGTGACCGGCTTCGCGCTGGGGCGCGCGGTCTCCCGGGTGTGCGAGGTGCCGGCGGGCTACGTGACCCGGCTGTTGCGCTACGCCAGCCCGGAGACCGCGCTGGGCCGCGAGGGCGACCGGACCTCGGACCTGTTCTCGCTCGCGGTGGTGCTGTGGGAGTGGGTGGCCGGGAGGGAGCTGTTCCCCGCCGCCACCGCCGCGCAGGCCATCAAGGCGGTGTGCGAGCAGCCCATCCCGCCGCTGCACGAGGTGGCGCCCGAGGCCCCGCCGCAGCTCGGCTCGGTGCTCGCTCGCGCGCTCGCCCGGGAGCGCCGGGACCGGTTCGACTCGGCCACCGAGCTCGCCGAGGCGCTGCGCGCGGTGCCGGGGGTGGCCGAGGCGCAGCGGACCGACGCGCCGCGCCGCTACCTCGCCCAGGCGTTCGCCGACCGCAGGCTGCTGGAGCCGTGCTGGGCGGAGCAGGGCGACGAGCCGGACGAGCGGGTGGAACTGGACGTGCGCTCCCTGCGGCTCGAGGAGGCGCTGGCCCCCATCCCCGCGGCG
>CAZAIE010000644.1:3022-4847 GCA_964485035.1 uncultured Myxococcaceae bacterium
GGCCACCGTGGTCACCGGCCCCTCGTGCCCCGGGAGGAGGCGCGACGCTTCCGGCGGTGGGACGCGGTGCTCCCGGCGGCGGGCGTGGTGTGCGAGCCCACTGGGCGGCTGCGCGACCTGCCGCAGGTGGTGCTGCAGAACGTGTCGCAGGGGGGTGTGCGGGTCCGCTGCCCCACGCTGGTGCCCGCCAACGCGGTGGTCGAGCTGGGCCTCTCGGTGGGCCGCGAGTCCCTGTCCCTGCGCGGGCGGGTGCGCTGGTGGCACCGCCTCACCGACGACTACGAGTTCGGCCTGCAGTTCGACGTCCCCCAGCCCGAGCTGGTGGGCAAGGTCGTGAAGCGGGAAGGGAAGTAGAGGCCTCCGGGACGCCCCGCTGCGCCCCGTGTCCGGATCCGCGACGCTCCGTCGAGCCTTCACCACTTCGAGGCCGGTCTTCGCGCGCGCGCCGGGGCCAGGCCTGCGGCACCAGACCTGCAGCTCCCCGGGCCAGTTCGGCAACGACTCGCCCGGGAGGGCCCATGTCGCGTCTTGTCCTGGTGGCCGCGTGCGCGTGGCTCGGAGGCTGTGCCCCCACCCTGCAGCAGCAGCGGGAGGCGGCCGCCCCCGCGGTCCTCGCGCTGCAGCGGGGGGCCTTCGACGAGGCGGAGCGGGAGGCCGCCCGGGAGGTCCGCGCGGACGGAGCCAACCCCTTCGCGCAGGCGGTGCAGGCGCTCACCGCGTACAAGCGGGCGATGCACCAGCTCGCGCTCGACCTGCGCACCTCGGTGCTGGGCGCGGTGATGGCCCGCGGGGTGAACCTGCGCTACCTGGAGCAGGCGCTCACCGGCGCCGAGGCGGACCTCGCGCGGGTGGAGGCGGGGCTGGGCGCCGCCGCGCGGCCCGGCATCTCGCTCGAGCTGTGCCTCGCCTGCTGGGAGGTGGACTGGAACGGCAGCGGGCGGGTCGACGAGTTCGACCGCCGGCTCTTCGAGATCGAGCTCGACTCCGAGGGGGAGCGCCTCCCGAGGGAGGACCCGCGCCGCCGGCCCACCTTCCGGTTCGACGAGGGGGACGTGGCCTGGGCGCGCGCGTTCGTGAGCTTCCAGCGGGCGCTGCTCGACCTGGGGCTCGCGTACGACTGGTCGGCCCTCAACGGCCTGCTCGCCCGGGGCGGACGCAAGGACCGGGCGCGCATCCTGGTCTTCCCGCTGCTGCGTCCCGAGCGCGTGGCCCAGGCGCGGGCGCGGCTGCTCGCGGGGCTGGCCTTCTCGGAGGACTCGCGGCAGCAGTACCTGCGCGAGACCGACGACGACCGCGAGTGGGTCCCCAACCCGCGGCAGAAAGACCACGCGGTCCCCCTGACCGTGGACGACGCGCTCTATGCCACCTGGCAGGCGGTGGTCGCCGACCTCGGTCGGCTGGTGCGGGGCGAGGAGGGCCTGCGCCTGTCGGAGGTGGCGAGGCTCTTCGACCAGAAGGACCAGCCGAACGAGCCCGTGCTCGACGTGGGCGGCATGCTCGCGCACCCGCGGGACCTGGTCATCGACCCCAAGCAGCTCGAGTCGGTGGAGCGCGGCGGGGTGGTGGCCGCGGTCTTCGGCGCCGAGTATCTGCGGGCGATGCCCGTGTCCCCCTTGCCCGCCCGGCTGCACCGGATGAAGGCCGAGGTCGAGCGCAAAGAGGAGAGCCTCGAGCGCAAGCTGCGGTACCTGTTCTGGGTGAACTGAGCCCCTCGACCAGTTCCGCAGCCCACCTTGTCCACCCAGTCCACGTCCACCGGCCCTATCCCGGGCGAACCCAGAACAGCGCCTGGCCCGGCTTCACCTCCTGCGCGTCCTGGGCCAGG
>CAZAIE010000645.1:0-4845 GCA_964485035.1 uncultured Myxococcaceae bacterium
GGCCCTCCAAGGGCGTGTTCTCGACGCGGTCGCCCTCGCGCCCCAACCCCATCTCGGTGACGGTGGTCCCGCTGCTGGCCCGGCGGGGCGCGTGCCTCGACGTCGAGCGGCTGGACCTGGTGGACGGGACTCCGCTGGTCGACCTCAAGTCCTACTGTCCGGGGTGGGACGGCGTGTTCTGCGCGCAGCACAAGCACCGGGCAGGCCCGGAGGCGGTGGACGACGCGCGGCTGGCGGCCTGCATGGAGCGCGACCTCGCGAACTTCATGGGAGAGGCGGCGCAGGGGACGGCGGCACGCTGGGGCCTGGCTGCGGTGTTCGTGGCTTCGCGACGGCTCGGGGTCGACCCGCGGGACCCGGGCACCTGCGTCACCGTGAACCGCGTGGACGAGACCACCGAGGCGCTGATGGCGCTCACCGGCGCGGCGTTCTCGAACCAGCGGCTCCAGCTCGCGTCGGACACGGGGCCGGTTCGGGTGCGCTTCGTCCACGCCGGGCGTACCGTGTCGCTCGTCGCGCGGACCGCGCAGCCGGGAGGCCGGGAGGACTGGCCCCAGGCCTTCGGACAGGAGGAGGGCTGAGATGGTGCGCTGGGCGCTGATCTCCGCGGAGCGGGGCTACGCAGCGACGGAGTGCGCGCTGGAGGCGGTGGGGGCCCTGCGCGCGGCCGGGCTGCGCGTGGGGGGCTACCACCAGCACAAGTGGCGCAACGAGCGTGGGGAGAAGCGGTACGACCTGGTGCACCTTTCGAGCGGCGAGCGGGTCGTCCTGGCCGTCGACGGCGTGGCGCCCAAGGGGCCGGGCGAGGAGCTGTTCTGCTCCATGTCCATGCACGAGTCGGGGTTCGAGAGCGCGCGGCGCTGGGTGGCGGCCGATGCCGCCGACTCGGACGTGCTGCTCCTCGACGGCATCAGCAAGCTGGAGATCTCCGGGAAGGGGCACGCGGCCACGCTCGAGAGCGTGCTCGTGGAGGGCGGGCCGGTGCTGCTCTTGTGCACGCGCGCGAGCCAGCTCAGCGGGGTGCTGGAGCGGTTCGCGCTGCCGGACGACGGGCTGGTCGCGGCGCTGGAGCTGCCCGCCAGCATCGAGGACACCCAGTCCTTCCAGCGCGAGCTGGTGGCGGGGATCGGGCGGCGCGGCATCGCGGCCCAGGCAGGGTAGAGACACGACACGCAGGACGAGGAGGGGTACCCCATGCTGCGCAAGCTGAGCCTGCTGTTGGCACTGCTGCTCCTGGCGTCGGGATGCAGCCGGAAGACCGAGGTGGTCGTCCTGTACGCGGCGAGCCTGCGGCGGGTGGTCGCCGACGCCGCGGCGGAGTACCAGCGGGCGAACCCCGGGGTCCGGCTGCGGCTGGAGCCGAGCGGGTCGCAGGTGGCCATCCGCAAGGTGACCGAGCAGAAGCTCCCTGCGGACCTGGTGGTGGTGTCCGATGCCTCGCTGCTCGACCGGATGATGCTGCCCGGGCACGCCGCCTGGAACCTGGTCTTCGCCACCAACGAGATCGTCCTCGCCCACCAGCAGCACAGCCGGTTCACCGACGAGGTAGGCCCCGGGAACTGGAGCGAGGTCCTCGGCCGGCCCGGCGTCCGCGTCGGTCGGGTGAACCCGGACACCGCGCCCATCGGCTACCACACGCTCCTCGCCTGGCGGCTGGCGGAGACGCACCTCCAGGTGCCCGGGCTCGCGGCGCGCCTGACGGAGGCCTCGTCCAAGGAGCGCATGGGCGCGGACGAGACGGAGCTCTTGGGGATGCTCGAGGCCAAGGCCGTCGACTTCGCGTTCCTGTACCGCTCGACTGCCGAGGACCACCACCTCAAGTTCGTCGAGCTCCCTGCCGAGATGAACCTGGGCAGCCTCGAGCTCGGGCCGCGGTACGCCCAGGCCAGTGTCGAAGTGAAGATGAAGGAAGGCCCGGTGGTGCTGAATGGCCAGCCGATCAGCTACGGCGCGACGATCCCGTCGATCGCCCGGAACCCTGACGAGGGCGAGCGCTTCCTGCTCTTCCTGGTCGGCGAGCGCGGACGCGCCCTGCAGCGGACCGCAGGCATCAAGGCGAAGACCCCACCTCTCGTCCGGGGGGCCCTTCCGGACAAGTGGAAGGACCTGGCGCGTTGACGTGACCGTGGTCACGGGGCGGCCCGTGGATCGTCTCCGGAGGCCGAGAAACGCCGGTTGGAGGCCCAAAAATCGCGCCTGGGGCCCTGGGGGCCTCGCCTGGCGCACTTGGGTAGGGGAGCGGACCTTTAATACCTTCGACCCTTCGACAGGCCTCCCTGGGCCAGCGGCAGAGCCCTGGAGGGCCTTCCTGGTGGTTCTGTAAGTGTCTGCAATGACAAAAGATTTATGGCCGCCCAGAGGGCCCGACTTGGCTCAGCCGGCCCCGTCTGGGGTGACCTGGACGACCATGCTGTCAGCCAGGTAGTCGTGCAGGCAGCGCTGTTCGTTCCCGAAGATGAACAGCGCATCCACCAGCCCGACGAGGCTGCAGAACTGGGAGATCGCTTGGATGGCCAGGTTGCGCAGGACGAGCAGCCGCCAGAGCTCGATGGGGCTGCCGTCGGAGCGCACCACCTTGATCTTCAGCATCCGCTTGCCGATGGACTGGCCCCAGGTGAGCTGGGCCCAGAGCTGCGCGCCGAGGCCGAGCGCCATGGCGAAGAGGGACCCGACCAGCGCGAACTCCGGAGGAGCAGAGAGCCCGTGCCCGATGGCCGTGAGCACGGCGATGCCCACGATGGGCACGATGGCCACGACCAGGTTGTCCACGAGGTTGGCCACGAAGCGCGAGCCCCGGGTCGCCAGCACCGCCTCCGGCCGCGCGCAGCGCACGCAGTGCCCCGGCGTCGGGAACTCCGGCTTGCACTCCACGCAGGCGAAGCTGCCACAGCGGGCACAGACGAACAGGGCGCGGCTGGTGGGATGGAGCGCGCACTTCGCACCGCGCGGCGGCTGGGCGTGTGCGGGGGACAGCCCAAAACACTCCGCGCAGGTGAGCTCGTCGCGGTCGGCCCCCGGGGCGCAGCGGTAGCAGACCGGGCGGTGGCACCGCGGGCAGTCGCCCAGGAGCGGGATGCCCTCGTGCCGGGCGCAGGTGGGGCCAGCCGGAGCCTCCTCGGGGACCGACGGACGAGCCGGCTGGGCGGCCAGGCGCGAGCCCTCCGGCGCAGCGCCGCACGTGGTGCACACCAGGTCGTTGGGCTCGAGCGGCGCGCCGCACATCTCGCAGTACATGGAACGGCAGTCTACCCGCGTGCCCGGGGGATGAATCCCCCGTCTCGAATTCGGACGGATGGCTCTCGAGGGCAAGCCGGCTGCGCTCTTGAAGACGGACCGACCAGCCCGCGCCAGCGGGCTTGATCCGAGCCCGGTCCGTCCCAGATAGAGACGGGGGATTCATCCCCCGTCTCCGTTGAACTTCGCCGAGCACGAGGGGCACATGCTGTGCGTCACGTGGGCCCCGGTGTGGCTCTCGAGGTAGCGCTCCACCGTGCTCCAGTAGCCCTCGTCGTCGCGGACCTTCCGGCACCAGGCGCAGATGGGGATGAGGCCGCTGAGCTGCTTCACCTCGGCGAGCGCCTGCCGCAGCTCCTGGATCAGCCGGTCGCGGGCGGCCTCGGCCTCCACCCTTCGGGTCACGTCCCGCGAGACCCCCAGCAGCTGCCGTGGGCGTCCGTCGGTGCCGGGGATGAAGCGCGCCACGACCTCCACCTTCTTCACCGAGCCGTCGCGGCAGGGCTGGTCGAAGACCGGCGGCGGGTCGTCCGGGTCCTGCCCGCCCGCCTCGATGAGCTGCTCCGCGCGCGCCGCGGACTCGGGGAGCAGGGACGCCTGGAGCGGCTCGGCCATCGCCTCCTCCACCGTCAGCCCCCGCAGCCGCTCCACCGAGGGGCTGATGTACATGAGCCTCCGCTCGGCGAGGTCGAGCAGCCAGATGACGTCCAGCGAGTTCTCCGCGAGGAGCTGGAACCGGCGCTCCGCCTCCGAACGCTGGGCCTCTGCGCGCCGCCGCTCGGTGACGTCGGTGATGGACGAGAAGAGGACCCGCTCGCCCTCGAAGACCGTGGGACGGGAGGAGACCGAGCCCCAGAAGACGCTGCCGTCGCCGCGGCGGAAGAGGCACTCCAGGCCCGACACGGCGCCCCGTCGCTCCACCTCCGCTCGGAAGGCGGCCCGGTCGTCCTCGTCCACCCACCACAGCGGCGTCGGCCGGCCCACCACCTCGGCGGGGTCCACGCGCCACTGCGCCGCCGCCGCGGCGTTCAGGTAGACGAGCGCGGCGCTGGGTGCCGCCTCGCTCAGGACGATGGGGACCGGGGCGTCATCCAGGAGGGCGCGCGCGCTCGTCTCGGCCATCGGGACCTCCCCCCGGCCCCCGGCCGGTCCGCCGACGAGTGTGCCCCAAAACGCCGGCTCTCCGTGACCCTCTCCAGAAATCCCTCGTGGGTGGGGACTTCCCGGGTGACGGTTGCGATCGTGGAGGCTACAACTGCCTCTCGCGTGGCGGGCCCGGGAAGCCCGCTGGAGCCGTGGAGCCAAACCGATGCAGCAGCTCGTCTTCGTCCAGGACCTCGCGGTCGTCCTCTGCTGCGCCGGCGTCGCCGCGTGGGTGAGCCAGCGCCTGGGCGTCTCGGTCATCGTCGGCTACCTCCTGGCCGGCATCGTGGTCGGGCCCTACACCCCTCCGATGTCGCTGGTGAGCGGCCTCGAGAACGTCCACCAGCTGGCGAACCTGGGCCTCGTCTTCGTGATGTTCTTCGTCGGCCTCGAGCTGAGCCTGCCCAGGCTCAAGAGCCTGGGTGTGGGCGCGCTCCTGACCACCGCGGCCACGGCGCTGGGGGTGCT
>CAZAIE010000646.1:0-4843 GCA_964485035.1 uncultured Myxococcaceae bacterium
CTACCGGCGCGTGAAGGACGCGGGGAGCGGCGGCTAGCGCCGGGTCATCCTCCGGCCAGCTCGGCTATCGTCGCTCCTCCTCCGAAGCGGAGCGCCGAATGAACCGAACCTCTTTCCTCCTCCTCGCGGCCGTCGTGTCCCTCCCGCAAGTCGTGCAGGCCAACGGCGGCGGCTACTCCTACGGCGTCCACTTCACCGGCAGCGTGGCGCCCTTCCAGGCCTCTGGAACCGAGCACGTGCGCATCCGCCAGGAGGTGCTCACGGTGCGACTCCAGCGGACCCAGGCGGCGGTCCGTGTCTGGTACGTGATGGAGAACGTCTCCGCGACGCCGGTGAAGGTCCGCTTCGGCTTCCCGGTCGAGGCCATCGCCCCCTCGACTGGCGACGAGGAGATGCCGTTCTCTCCCGAGACGCGAGCCGACGTCCTCGCGGCCCTGCCCCAGGCCATCCAGCAGCTCGAGGGCTACACCGTCACCGCCGGCGGGAAGCCGGTGCCCGCGCGCTTCGAGGTGGAGCCATTCGCGACCGGGAAGCTGCAGCCGTTCCCCGGCTCGGAGCGGCTCGCTGGCATCGGCGGCTGGATGGTCTCCGAGGTCGAGTTCCTCCCCGGCGTCCCGCTCTCGGTGGAGATCGGCTACTCCGCCAGCTACACGGGCGAGACGGTGTTCATCAGCGAGGACCTCCTCGAGCAGCCGCGCTCCTTCCTCTACCGGCTCTCCACCGGCGCAGTCTGGAACGGGCCCATCGAGCGGGGACTGGTGACGGTCCTGGCCGACGGCATCGCCCCGGAGGAGGTCGAGTTCGTCGCCCCTCGAGAGCGCTTCGTCCGGCAGGGCCCGCTCTGGACCTGGACCTTCGAGAACCTCGAGCCGACCCTGGCCGACGATCTGTCGATCCGCGCCATCCCCGGTTACTCCGAGTACGGCGTCTACGACGCCCCTGGCAGTCGGGGCATCCTCGAGCGCAGCGGTGCGTTCGGCGAGGGGCATCAGCGGTACCAGACGCTCGCGAGCTCGACCCTCGCATCCGACAAGCAGCACAGCTACACCGCGATGAACCTCGCCCGACCCTCCAGTGGCCCGCCCTGGGCCGAGGGCGTCGAGGGCGACGGCGTCGGCGAGTGGGTGGAGCTGACGCCCCGGAAGCCACGACCGCTCCTCGCGCTCGGCATCGTCCCGGGCCTCGTGGCTCGCGACAAGCCGGCGCTCTACGCCGCGAACGGCCGACCGACGCGCGTGGAGGTCCTGCTGAACGGAGAACACCGCTTCGAAGCGTCCCTCGGCAGCAAGGGCGTGGGCCTCGTGACCGACATCCAGCTCGTCCCCGTCATCGGCTACGCCAAACCGGTGTCCACCGTCCGCATCACCCTGCTGGAGGTGCAGCCGGGCACGAAGTACCGCGACACCTGCATCAGCCGCGTCGTGCTCTACGACCGCATCCCCAAGCCCAAGACCAAGCTCGGCGCGCGATAGCGGCGATGGCTCCCGTGGCGCGCGCGACCCCGTCGGCGAGGTTGGCCCGCGTGGTGGCCTGCCTCGCCTCGCTCGCCTGCGCGATGCCCGCCCACGCGCGTGGACGGCACGAGCCGCTGCCCATCTACATCGAGGACAACCACGCTGGCGCCTTCCAGTTCCTCGCGCAGACGCTCGAGCTCGACCAACCCCACGTCCTCGTCCTCGTCGATGCGCACTCCGACTCGTCCGTCTCCGGCTCTGTGGCCGCGCTGCGCCAGGGCGTTCGCCGCGTCGCGTCCCCTGCGGAGCGCGAGGCCAAGGTCGGCGCGTGGCGGCGCGACGGCACCCTCCAGTCCTTCGACTGGATCGTTCCGCTCATGCCCGCGCCCCTCGCCCGCGTCCTCTGGGTGCCGCTGGGACGCGACCCGTCGGCCCCGACCGAGGCGCTCCCGTCAGGGTTCGCCCGTGTCCGCCTCGATCAGCTCCCGGCCGCGCTGCCTGCGGACCTCCCGGTAGTCGCCAGCATCGACCTCGACGCCTTCACCGGCCTCGCCGCGACCGACCAGGCGGCGCGCTTTGGCAACGTGTGGAGCGCCGTAACCCGCCTGCCCCGCCTCGCCGTCATCTCGGTCGCCATCTCGCGACCCTGGCTCGAGGGAGACGAGGAAACCTCGCGCCTGCTGCTGCTGGTGCTGCGGGCATCGTTCGCCCTGGGCCACGCCAGCGTCCGCCTCGAGCCCTGGGGCCTCGAAGGGCCCGACCGCTCGGATCGGGCCAAGACGTTCTACCGGCAACGACGACAGCCCCCTCGCTTCGACCCCGAGACCGCCTCTCCCGAGCTGCGCAGCCTGGTCGTGTCCCACGCCGAGCAGCTCGAGGTCCCTCTCCAGCCCGCTCGGTGGGAGGCCCTCCTCGACCGATGGCGCGCCGAGCGCGGCCTCTTCCGAGTGCGGCTGGAGGGTCTCGGTCCGGACTCGGACGGGATCTTCCGGCTCGGAGAGGAGGTCCCCGCGCTGCGGATCGAGGCAGGCCTGGCCGGCACGGTGCAGCGGGTCACCTGGCTCTCGTGGACCCCTGCCGCCGGCGCGTACAACGTGCTGCCGGAGCTGCCCGCCGGGAAGTCCTTCGTGGGCGTCGCGCCGCCGCTGATGGAATACCGTTCCCGGGTGCTGTCCCGGGGCCGCTCGCTCGATCTCCCTGCCGAGGCGTACCTCGACGCCTTCCCCGGACCCGGCCACACCGGAGTCCTCCGGCTGTCCGCCAAGCTGGAGACCGACTCCGGTGTGGTCCACACCGCACGCGTGGAGCTCCGCCGGGGCCTCGGTCACGGCCTGCGCGCGGGGCTGTCGGAGCAGTTCGGTCTGCCCTACGTCTTCGGCGCGGGCTTCTTGCGCCGCGACGGGCTGCGCGGCCCCGACACCGGCGTGGGCAACGACTGCGCGAACTTCCTGGTGCACGCCTTCCGCCGCAGCGGGCTGCGCATGCCCTGGAGCAACCCGGCGCAGCTGCGCACCCACCTCGTCCCGCTCGCCAAGGAGGTCATCGCCACCGACCGGGTTCCCCTCCCCGGCGACGCGCTTGATCGCGGGCTGGTCGTCCACCTCGGCTCGCACGTCGCCGCCCTCTGGGAGGACCGCACGCCGATGGGGACGCTGGGCCCCGAAGACCAGGTGGTGCACCACCTGGGACGGCCGCCCGAGGTCCTCTCCCTGGCCGCACTGCTCCGCGACCGCGAGCGCCCGCGCTTCGACGTCTACCTCGGGCCTGCCCGGGCGCCCGTCGGCTGGATCGCCGTCGGTGGAGACGTGATGCCGGGTGCACACACCCGACCGCCCCAGGAACTCCTGGCGCGCCTGCGCGCGGCGGACCTTGCGGCGGCGAACCTGGAGACGACGGTGGGCAAGGCAGGGCAGCCCGCCCGGAAGCGCTACGTGTTCCAGGTCCCCGGTCCGCGGCTCGCAGCCCTCCGCGAGCTAGGGCTCGATGGACTCTCGCTGGCGAACAACCACGCCGGGGACTTCGGTGCCGCAGGCCTCGCCCAGACGCTTGCGGCGCTGGACGAGCACGGGCTGGGAGCATTCGGCGCGGGCAAGGACGTCACAGCGGCGACATCAGCCTGGTTCGCCACGGTGAAGGGCCAGCGGGTGGCGTTCGTCTCAGCCTCCCTCACCGATCCCGACCTGCTCCCCGCCGGACCCGGGCGGCCAGGCGTCGCCGTGCTCCCCTCTCACGAGCACCAGCTCGCGGCCTCGCTCGCCACCGCGCGCTCCAAGGCGAGCTGCGTCATCGCGCTGCCCCACTGGGGAACCGAGGGGTCGATTGAGGTCACCCTCGTGCAGCGGCGCTGGGCACGCTGGCTGGTGGAGCACGGCGCGGACGCGGTCGTGGGGAGTGGACCGCACGTCCTCCAGGCGTCGGAGTTCATCGAGGGCGTCCCGGTCTTCTACTCGGTGGGCAACCTCTGGTTCGAGGGTCGCTGGCCCGCCGCCTCCCGCATCTCTGGGCTTGCGCTGCTGGGCCTGGACGGCACCGGGAGGATCGTCGCGTCCCGGCTGGACCAGGGCCCGCCGCTGGCCGAACCGCCCCGAGCGTCCGTCACCCCGCCTGGTCGTACAGCGCCTTGAGCCGCGCCTCGTACCGGGCCAGCACCGCCGGGCGACGCACCTTCAGGGTCTGGGTCAGCAGCCCGTTCTCCACCGAGAACGGCTCCGCGGCCCAGAGGAAGCGCTTGGGGATCTCGTAGTGGCCGAACTTCCCCTCCAGCTTCTTCCCGAGGTCCGCGGCGATGAGCTCCTGGGCCGCCCGGCCGACCCGGGTCGGGTGCTCCAGCAGGTCCCCCGGCTCGACGGTGAGCCCGGCGTCCGTCGCGTGCCGCGCGAGCATCGCGAGGTCGAGGGCCACGACCGCGACGTTGTAGGGCCGGCCCTCGCCGTAGACCATCGAGCTGGTCACGTACGGGATGCGCGCCAGCTCCTCCTCGATGGAGGCGGGGAAGACGTACTTGCCGTTGTCGAGCTTGTACTGCTCCTTGAAGCGCCCGGTGATGCGCAGGTAGCCCTCGGCGTCCAGCCTGCCCCGGTCGCCGGTGCGGAACCCGCCGTCGGGGGTCATCGCCGCGGCGGTCGCCTCGGGCTTGCCGTGGTAGCCGACCATCACGTTCGGCCCGTAGACGACGATCTCCCCGTCCCCGCTGCCGTCGTCGTCGAGCTTGGAGGTGTCGATGACCACCCGCACGTTGCGCACCGGCTTGCCGACCGTGCCCAGCTTGCATGCCCCGGGGTGGTTCATGGCGATGGCGGGCGAGGTCTCGGTGAGCCCGTAGCAGTCGTAGACCGGGACGCCCACGTCGAAGAAGAACTGCGCGACCTCGGGGTCGAGCCGCGCGCTCG
>CAZAIE010000647.1:0-4199 GCA_964485035.1 uncultured Myxococcaceae bacterium
GTCCCCAGAGATGGCGTCATCGATCCGTTTGCGAACTGACCGCACCCCCCGCCTCGCTCTCGCGCTCGTCGTCCTGGCCATGGCCCCGGCGCTGCTGGGGGCGAAGGCCCGTCCGGCGAAGAAGCCTGCCGCGGAGATCGACCCGGTGGAGGCGCAGGCCCGCGCCGAGTTCCAGCGAGGGGTCACGGCCTACAACCTGGGCCAGTTCGAGGACGCCTCCAAGGCCTACTCCGAGGCGTACCGGCTCAAGCCGCTGCCCGGCTTCCTCTTCAACCTGGGGCAGTGCGAGCGCCAGCTGGGCCGGCTGGAGAAGGCGGCCTTCTTCTTCCGGCGCTTTTTGGAGCTGATGCCGGCCTCCCCCAATGCGCCGACTGCGCGACAGCTGCTCGACGAGGTCGAGGCGCGCCGGGCCGCGGAGAAGCAGGCGCAGGCGCGGCAGGCCGAGGGCATCGCCGCCCAGCCGGAGCCCAAGCTGCTGGTCGTTCCGCCGCCGCCCGCGCTGGCCACTGAGGCCACTCCGACTGCGCCCGCCCCAACGCCTGAGGCGGTGGTCGAGACTCCGCTCTACAAGAAGTGGTGGCTCTGGACGCTGGTCGGCGTGGTGGTCGTCGGCGCCGCAGCGGGGACGGCCGTCGCGGTGTCCTCCCAGTCTTCCCCCGCCGCGACCTCTCTCGGCACCCTGGACGCTCGTTAGGAGCCCTGCTTCATGCATCGCCTGGCCTTCGTCTCGCTCGCGCTCCTGACCGCCTCCTGCGGGAACTCCGTCGGCACCGCCCTGCTCGTCAAGGTGGACCTCGGCGGGCTTTCGGTCGAGCAGCTGCGCTTCTCCGCCATCGACGAGGGCCGCGCGCTCTTCGAGCCCGCAGTGCGCCCGGAGCCCGCTGCAGGCGCGCTCTCGGGGGAACAGACGCTGCGCATCCTCCTCCCCGACGCCCTCGGCGGGCGGTCGGTCGAGGTGGCCGTCGAGGGGCTCTCGGCAGGCGTGGCGGTGGCGCAGGCGCGCCAGTCGGTCGTGGTGGAACGGGGCCGGGAGGTGGCGGTGCAGCTCTCGCTCGCGCCGCCTTCGCCCGGGGCCGACGCGGGCATCGACGCGGGGCAGGCTGCTCCCGACTCCGGGAGGGCCGATGCTGGCGCCGAGCCTGGTCCGGATGCTGGGCCGTCCGGCGAGGATGCAGGGGCGGGGGCGGACGCGGGCTGTGGCACCGGTCCGACCTGCGTCGCCGGGCAGGAGTGCGTGGGCGGGGCCTGCCGCTGCACGACCGCCTCGTGCACCGGCTGCTGCGACGTCACCGAGACCTGCCGGACTGGCAACGAGGACAAGGCGTGCGGCAGCGGCGGCCAGTCCTGCAGCCCCTGTCCGGCGACCGAGAGCTGCCGCGCCGGCGCCTGCACGTCCTGCAACGCGTCCACCTGCAGCACCGGCTGCTGCTCCGGCTCGAGCTGTCTCACCCTCACGGCGGAACGCTGCGCGGCGGCGGGAGTGGCGTGCGTCGCCTGCGGCCCTCGTGCGGACGGGTGTTCGGCCCAAGGCGCCTGCACCTGCGGCGGGGGCGCGCTCTGTCCCGCGGGCACGCGTTGCGCCGGATCCCAGTGTGTCTGCGACGCAACCTCCTGCCCCAGCGGCTGCTGCAAGGACGGGGCTTGCCAGCCGCTCTCTCCTGCGACGTGCGGGCTCGAGGGGGGCTCCTGCTCCGACTGCACGGTGTCATCGCGCGCCGACGGCTGCTCCGGGACCACCGGCACCTGCGCCTGCGGCAAGGGACCGGTCTGCGAGGCCGGGCAGCGGTGCGACCTCGGGAAGTGCGTCTGCGACGCGACCAGCTGCCCGTCCGGTTGCTGCGACGCCTCGGGATTCTGCCGGACCCCGTCGAAGGAGAGCTGCGGCTCCGCGGGCGGGACCTGCCGCGACTGCACGGGAGTGGGCGACGGCTGTCGGGCGGACGGCACCTGCGGCTGCGGCGGGGCGGCGGCCTGCGCGCAGGGATTGAGCTGCAGCTCGGGGAGCTGCAGCTGCACCGCCACCAGCTGCGTGACGGGTTGCTGCGCGCAGGGGGTCTGTCAGCCCGCGAGCCTCGCGACGTGCGGCACCGCCGGGGGAACCTGCTCGGCCTGCGAGCCGAGGCGCGCGAACGCCTGTGGGGCAGACGGCTCCTGCCGCTGCGGCTCGAGCGCCCAGTGCGCGGTCGGGCTGCGCTGCGACGGCGCTTCCTGCGTGTGCGACCCGCTGACGTGTCCTGGCTGCTGCGGCGGGATCCCCGCGACGTGCCAGGCGGGAACCTCGGGTTCCGCCTGTGGCGCCGGGGGAGGCTCCTGCGAGGTCTGCAGCGAGGGAAACAAGAAGTGCGGCACCTCCGGGGCCTGCTCCGTCTGCACGGCGACGAGCTGTCCCGATGGCTGCTGCTCGGGCTCGTGCAAGGCGAGGTCCCTCGAGAGCTGTGGCAAGGCCGGGGCGAAGTGCGTCCGCTGTGATCCCCTGCGCGCGAGCGCGTGCAGCAGCGCCGGGACCTGCGTCTGCGGCACCGGACCGGCGTGTGCGGCCGGCCAGGAGTGCCAGTCGGATGCGTGCCGGTGCACGCCCGCCTCTTGCCCCAACGGCTGCTGTGACGGGGACGTCTGCCGGCCCGGGGTGACGGACGCGAGCTGTGGTCAGTCCGGTGCGGCGTGCACGGCCTGTGTGCTGCCCGCCCGCTGCGTCGGCCAGACCTGCCGCTGACCTCAGGACCGGTCGAACGCGCTCGCGTCGATCCCCAGCCGCTCGATGCGCGAGCGCAGCGTGTCTCGGGTGACGCGCAACAACTGCGCCGCGCGGGTGACGTTGCCCCGCTCCGCGCGCAGCGCCTGCTCGATCACCGCGCGCTCCACGTCGGCCAGGGCGAGGCCTCCCGCCGGGAGCGAGACCCGCACCGCCCCCTGGGCGTCGGTCTGCAGTTGGGCGGGAGCGGGCCCCAGCGCGAGGTCGGCGGCCTGGACTTCCTCGCCCTCCTCGAGGAGCACGGCCCGCTCGATGGCGTGGTACAGCTCGCGCACGTTGCCCGGCCAGGGGTGCGCCCGGATCGCCTTCCGCGCGCCCTCGCCGAGCCGCTTCGGGGGCAGGTGGTAGTCCCTGCACACCTTCGTGAGCAGCCGCTCGGCCAGCAGCACCGCGTCGTCCTCGCGATCGCGGAGGGGCGGGAGCCGGAACCAGATGCCGGTGAGCCGGTGCAGCAGCTCCGGCCGGAACTCGCCGCGTGCCACCAGCGCGTGCACGTCCTGGCAGGTCGCGGCGATCACCTGGATGTCGACCGTGCGCTCCTCGCTGCCTCCCAGCCGGCGCACACGGCGGGTCTCCAGCACGGTGAGCAGCTTCGCCTGACCCTCGGGCGGCAGGCAGGTGACCTCGTCGAGGAAGAGCGTCCCGTTGTGCGCCGCCTCCACCAGACCCACCCGCGCGCCGCGGGCGTCGGTGAAGGCCCCGCGCTCGTGCCCGAAGAGCTCCGCCTCCAACAGCGTCGCCGGCACCGCGGCGCAGTTGATCTCCACGAAGGGGCCCTGGCGCCTGCGGCTCGCGAAGTGCAGCACCCGCGCTAGCAGCCCCTTTCCCGTCCCGGTCTCCCCGGTCAGCAGCAGCGAGAGCGGCGGGCCCAGCGCGCTGCGGCGGGCGATGCGCCCGATGCGCTCGAGCAGCTCCCGCATCGACGCCGACGCGCCGATCACCTGGTCGAGCTGGGCCTCGCGCCCGGCCTGGGAGTCGAGGTAGTCGAGCCGCGCCCGCGAGCGCTGCTCCCGGACCAGCCGCCCGACCAGGATCGCCGCGGCTCCCGGCACGAGCGGCTCGAGGCAGACGTCGGCGGCCCCGGCCTCGAAGGCGAGCTCGGCCTCCTGCGCCTGCTCCGGCGGGAGCACCAGCACCACCGCCGTGCTCGGCGAGTGGGCCTGGGCAACTCGTGCGAGGCCAGCGGCCGACGCTCGGTGCGGCCGGACCAGCGCCACGTCGGGGACGTCGGTCGAGGACGGCGCGCCCAGCGCCTCGGGGGAGGCGACCGAGGCGGTGTGCCCTGCGGCTCCCAGTTCCTTGCGCAGCGCCGTCGCGGGCCCGTCGTCGAACCCGATGAGCCACACCCCCGCCATGGCCGCTACCGGGCCAGCGCGCGGGCGGCGTCGCCGATACGGGCGCGCAGCTCGGCAGGGGGCAGGAAGGTGAGCACCACGTCGCCGAGCGC
>CAZAIE010000647.1:4209-4832 GCA_964485035.1 uncultured Myxococcaceae bacterium
GCGCGAGCCGGTCCCCGGGCTTCAGCGGGGCGACGGACCCGGGCGCGAGCTCCTGGGCGCCGTGCATCACCGGTTGGCTCGAGGGCGCCACCTCCACGCTCCAGTCGCCCTTGGCGTCGGCGCAGAGGAAGAGGTGCTCGCGGGAGACGGTGGCGTCGTTCACCACCACGTCGTTGGTCTCGTTGCGCCCCAGCGTGAGGTAGGTGGTTGGCGAGTCCGTGCGCGGGAGCTCGAAGCACAGCGCGTCGGAGGTCGCCGGCTTGTCCGCGCGCGCGTTCGAGACCGGGAGCATGGTCTTGGTCGCGCTGGTGTCGCCGGTCGGCACCTTCCACGCCCCCGGCTCCCACACCAACCAGGCATTGGGGTAGCGCTTCTGGAAGGCCGCCTCCCCGGTGAAGAGGAACTGCCGGGCGAGGAACGAGACGAGGAAGGCGCGGACCATGAGGGCGGAAAACTACACCTGGGTAGCAGGGTGGGGAAGTGGGGTGGAGGCTACCCGAACAGGGCAGGGATCGACTGCTCGAACGGGGGCCGGGCGACGCCGCGCTCGGTCACGATGCCGGCGATGAGGCGGGCCGGGTGACGTCGAAATGGACATGGGGAAGCCCCACGGCCTCGGCACC
>CAZAIE010000648.1:0-4826 GCA_964485035.1 uncultured Myxococcaceae bacterium
TGATGCCGGGGCACATTTCGCCGCCGTCCCGGCGCGTCCCGCACCGCCACCAGCAGTGCGGTCCGGATACGGGCGAAACCCTGCTCTCCATGCCTGTTCTGCATCGCTTCCAGGAATCGGGAGGGCGAGTCCAAGAAACAGGAAAGCCCCTCCACCACTCGCTGCGTCCAGGCTGGTTGCATTCGGACCCGCTGTTCCACTCCTCGCGTTCTCGGGAGGAAGGCGCCAGCCCCTCCATTCCCATTCCCAGCCGACAACATCGGCCGCCAGCCAGCACGACATGAGCGCCATCATGGCCAACACCGCCACCGCCCTGCCGCGTTCGCGAGCAGGACGCACACGGTCCGAGAACACGCTGAAGGGGAAGGCGATGACGAGGAGGAGGACGCACCCCCAAGCGCCAACGAGGTCGAGGACACGATACGGCAGTTCGCTCGCGTTCGCGGGAAGCAGCGAACGAACCTCTCGGTAGGTCCACCCGAACAGGCCCCCACCGACGACGACGGCCAGCCACAAGGCGAGCCGAAGCCCCTTGGCTCGATGCGCCTGCTTGGTGGCCTCCACTTGCATGTGTGCCTGCGATCCCTGCGATGGCTGACCGGTTTCGAGCTTGCCGCAGTGACGCTGTCCCAACCGCCCGACGGCCAACGTCCCCAAGGTACTCGACCTTCCGTCGTCCCGGGAGTGGTCGCCCGTGGCACTCCCCAGCTCCCGCCAGCACCTCGCGCTGAGGCCCCGGGCCCCTTCGCACGGACAGGCACAACTTCATTCACACGAGGTATGCAGTGGGGTAGGTTCGCCGCACCTTTCGCAAGGATGGACGCGTGAATCGCTTCGCTGCAAGGGTTGGTCTTGGCCTGCTGGGATGCCTCTGCGCCGGGCTGCTCGACGCCTGCAACCAGCCAGTCGACGAGGTGGCCGACGCCGCGACCACGACCGACGGCGCGGTCCGCGACGCGGCCACCGACCCGCTGGGCCCGCAGATCACCACCGGCACGCTGACCGGCATCACCGGCGCGGTGCTCCACGTCCAGCTCCAGGCCGAAGGCGGGACGCGCCCCTACTTCTGGAGCCTGGAGTCCGGCTCCTCCCTCCCCATGGGCGTGAGCCTCGACGACGACGGCTGGCTCGACGGGATGCCGTCCGCTCCAGGGCGGTGGACCCTCGTCGTCAAGGTCACCGACGTGCACGGACGCTGGGACTCGAAGACGCTCGACCTCGTGCTCTCGGACCCGAGCGCCAACGACCGCTGCTCCGCCCCCCGGCCCCTGGTCTTCTCGAATGGGGTGGCGGCGGTCTCGGACACGCTCGCGAGCGCAACCCCCGACGGCGTGGCCTCCACCTGCTACCGCCCGGCCTCCCAGCCCGACCGCTTCTACAGCTTCGACCTGGCGGCCTCCGCGAACGTCTCCATCTCCACCGGTAGCGGCTCGACGTTTATCCCCGTGCTCTATCTGGCCGGCTGTCTCCAGCCCATCGATCCCACGCCGTGTACGAGCCTGCTCCAGGCCGCCCTCCCGAAGGGGTCCTATGTCGTCGGCGTGACGGGTCCTCCGGCGCCGTTCACCCTCACGGTCAGCACGTCACAGACCACCTCGGGCGGTGATGGATGCATGGACGCCACCGCCCTCGACCTCTCGGCCGGGACAGCCCTGGTCCAGGGGAGCTTCCTCGGCGCCAAGCAGGACTTCATGGACTGCGGCTACGGCCTGGACCGCGTCTATTCCTTCACCCTCTCGGCCACGTCGACGGTGCGGGTCCGGGACAACACCGCCACCAAGACCGATCGCTCGATCCGGAAGGGGGCCTTCTGCGCGACGAGCACCGTGGCGGCCTGCCGCACGTCCTTCGACAGCGAGCTGGAGGCCATCAACCTCCCTGCGGGCACCTACTACCTCGTGATTGGAGCGCACAGCTCGAGTGCAACGGGGAACTACTCGGTGCAGGTGACCGTCGCCGGCGAGACGCCCCGCCCCGTCAACGACAAGTGCGAGGGCGCCACCCCGGTCGCCCTGGTGAACGACCAGGCGGTGCTCTCCGGCGACATGGTCGCTGCGGGCAACGACCCGCTGGCGGGTACCTGCGGCGCGACCAAGTCGCGCGATCTCTACTTCGTGCTCGACCTGACGAAGCCCTCCCGCCTGCGGATCGAGGAGTCCGGCACCTGGTACCAGCGCGTCCAGCTCCTCTCCGGAACCTGCACCGCCTCCACCTCGCTGGTCTGCGGTCCGGACTCTGACCCGCTCTGCGTGAAGGACCTCCAGCCGGGGAAGTACTACCTGCGCGTCATCTCAGACGAGAACGCGACCCGACAGACGTTCAGCATCCCAATCACCCGCCTCGACCCGCTGGTGGAGCCGCCGAACGCCACCTGCGCAGCGCCCGAGCACCTGACGCTGAAGGCGGGCATTGCCACCGCCACCGGTACCCTCGCGGCAACGGGTCACAACTTCGCGCTGTCCTGCGTGACCAACTCCCCGACGCTGCACGACCTGGTCTACAAGGTCACGCTCGACAAGCGGACGGACCTGAAGGTCGGCGTGACTTCGTCCGAGTATCGCAACTTCAACGTGGCGGTCCTTTCCGGCAGTTGCGAGAGCGGCACGGAGGTCAGCTGCATTGCGCGGGTGTACTCGCAGGCCCAGGCGATCTGGGGGTTGGACCCCGGAGACTACTGGGTGGTGGTCCAGGGCGCGCCGGACAGCTACTCCGGCGCCTGCTGGACCGGCGAGTTCACCCTCACCGTCACCGCCACCCCGTCCGCCCCGCAGCCGGCCAACGACCGCTGCAGCAGCCCGACCCCGTTGACCCTGGACGGTCCCGGCAAGGCCGTCACCCTGAGCGGGACGCTGCTCGGAGCCTCCAACGACTTCTCGGACCCCAGCTGCAGCCCGACGGCGGACTTCGGCGGCCCGGACGTGGTCTACGACCTCGACCTCAAGGCTGGAGCCAAGATCCGCGTCTCGCCACTCGGCACCCTTCCCTACTCCGTGGGCTACTACCTCACCCTCGGATGCGGCTCGACCGTGGGGCTAGGCTGCTCGACGCCATACTCGTCCGGTTCGAGCTTCACGACCGGCGCGCTTCCGGCGGGCCACTACTACCTGGTGGTCGACAGCAGGCCCGACTTGACGCAGCCGGGCGACTTCGCCCTGGTCGTAGACACGCTGTAGGCGCATCCGCCGTCGGTCCAACCAGCACAGTCAGGAACCCGGCTTCCTGGCGTGCCGCTGCGCCCGCTCCCGCACACGACCCGCGGCCTCGGACTCGGTAGAGTCCGACCTCTACAAGGAGGCGCCATGGCCGACCAGCTCCCGGGAACCGACCTATTTCAGCTCGACGACCTGCTCAGCGAGGACCAGCTCCTGGTGCGCCGCACCGTGCGCGCGTTCGTCCAGGCCGAGGTGCTCCCCGCGCTGCGCGACGCCTTCCGCGCCGGCCGCTTCCCCACCGCGCTCATCCCGCGCATGGGCGAGCTGGGCCTTTTGGGCGGCAACCTCTCCGGGTACGGCTGCGCGGGCATGGACGCGGTGAGCTACGGCCTCGCGATGCAGGAGTTGGAGCGCGGCGACAGCGGCATCCGCTCGTTCGTCAGCGTGCAGGGCGCGCTGTGCATGTTCCCCATCCACGAGTTCGGCTCCGAGGAGCAGCGGCAGCGCTGGCTCCCCGCCATGGCCCGCGGCGAGTGCGTGGGCTGCTTCGGCCTCACCGAGCCCGACTTCGGCTCCGACCCCGGTGGCATGCGCACCACCGCACGCCGCGACGGGGACCACTGGGTCCTCAACGGCTCGAAGATGTGGATCACCAACGGGACGCAGGCCCACCTCGCGGTCGTCTGGGCCAAGACCGGCGAGGGGCAGGACTCCATCCGCGGCTTCCTCGTCGAGCGTGGCACGCCCGGCTTCGAGGCCCGCGAGATCCAGGGCAAGTTCTCGATGCGCGCCTCGGACACCGCCGAGCTCTCGCTGCAGGACGTGCGCGTGCCGGAGTCGAGCCGGCTCCCCGGCGCCGCGGGACTCAAGGCGCCGCTCAAGTGCCTCTCCCAGGCCCGCTACGGCATCGCCTGGGGCGTCACCGGCGCGGCCATCGCCTGCTTCGAGGCGGCGCGCGACTACGCGCTCTCCCGCATCCAGTTCGGCAAGCCCATCGCCGCGTTCCAGCTCACGCAGGAGAAGCTGGCGGTGATGCTCACCGAGATCGTCAAGGCGCAGCTCGTGAACCTGCGCATGGGCCAGCTCAAGACCGCGGGCAAGGCCACCCACGTGCAGATCTCGTTCGCCAAGCGCAACAACGTCGCCACCGCGCTCGACATCGCGCGCTCCGCGCGGTCCGTCCTCGGCGCGAACGGCATCGTGGACGACTACCCGGTCATCCGGCACCTCGTGAACCTCGAGACCGTCTACACCTACGAAGGCACGCACGAGGTCCACACCCTCTCACTCGGCCGCGCGATCACCGGCCTCGACGCCTTCTCCTGAGTTTCCCCATGCCCCTCGCCCCCGAAGTCGCCGAGACCTCGCTCTCGCTCCTGACCACCCTGCGCGCGACGCCCCGCCCGCTCGAGCCGATCACCGATGCACTGCGCCAGGCCGGTCTCGAGCCGATCGTGGTGGAACGCGCACCCGGCGCCTCGACGCTGGTCGCGCGGGTGAAGGGAACGGGCACATCGAGCGGACCACTGCTGCTCGCCTGCCACGCGACGCCGCCCGCCGACCCGCCGGGCCGCTGGTTCTGGGACGAGTCTCCCGATCCGCTCGCGCACGTCGCCGACTGCGTGACGTCATGCGTCCAGCTCGCGCGCCACGACCCGCGACCGTCCCGGGACC
>CAZAIE010000649.1:0-4824 GCA_964485035.1 uncultured Myxococcaceae bacterium
GAGCTCCGAGCCGGTGAGGTAGGGCTCGGTGAAGGCGAACTCCCGCTGCCGCTCGGGGGTCACGGTGAGCCCGGCGGCGACGAGGTCTCCCCGCCCCTCTGCGAGCCAGCGCAAGAGCGACTCGCGGTCGGGCGGGAAGGCGGGCTCGAGCCGCACCCCCAGCTCGTGGGCGAACTCGCGGGCCAGCTCGTACTCGAAGCCCAGCTCCTCGCCGCGGTAGAGGAAGTAGCAGGTGTTGGCGTTGCGGGTGAGCACCCGCAGCACCCCGCGCCGGCGGATCTCCTCGAGGTCGGCGCGGTAGACGTGCTCCTTGTGCTCGCTGAGCGCGCGCTCCACCAGGAAGGCGTCCAGCGACGCCTTGAGCTTCACCGCGCTCTTGCGCAGGCCCCAGGCGATGGGCGTCTTCTCGGCGAGCACGAAGGCCGCCTTGGCGTTCGGTTCGAAGGCCAGCGTCGAGGCCAGGATGTCGGAGTCGGCCACGGTCGCGAACTCCTCGCCCCGCGCCACCTTCTGGATCAGCGAGGCGGTGTCCTCGGACTCCGCCGCGGGCTTCACCTTGATGCCCCACACCCGCTTCGAGAGCCCGGCCAGCGAGTCGGCGTAGGCGCTGGAGGGGCGCACGGTGACGGTCTTGCCGGCCAGGTGCTCCACCGCGGTCACGGTGGTGTCGTCGGCCTTCACCACCACCGCCTGGTCCACCCAGCGGATGGGGCGCGAGAAGGCGACCTTCTTGGCGCGGGCGCTGGTCACCGCGAGCGCGGAGGCGACGACGTCCCCCCGGCCGGCGTCCAGGTCGGCCAGCATCTCCTCCAGCGACGCCACGGGGATCATCACTGGCGTGAGCCCCAGCTTGGCGGCGAACGCGCGGGCCAGCGACTGCTCCTCGAAGCGGGGGTCGGCGGTGCGGGCCACTTGGTCGGCGGCGCCGCGGACCAGGAAGCGCAGCGTCCCCTTGGCCTGCATCGCCGGGAGGTCGCCCGTCAGGACATAGGGCGCGGCCGGGGCCTCGGCGGAGGCAGTCGAGCCGGCGAGCAGGCAGGCGAGCAGCAGGCAGCGACGGTACATGGGGCCTCCGGGGAGCGCGCGGGACGCGCAGGATACCCGGAGGCCGTCGGTCGCTGCACGCGCCGGCTCAGACCTCCTCTGGACGCCGGCGCTCGGGGCCGCGGGCGGGCACGGGCTCCACGGTGTCCTCGGGCTCGGGCCGGCCACCGTTGGCCATGCGCTTGAGCATCTGCAGGCCCTGCGGCGCGCCGGGGAAGGCCCAGGACGCGAGCCGCACCGCCTGCTTCGCTGCGGTCTTCAGCGGGTTCTGGCTTGGCTCGCGGTGGTGGCCGCGCTCGGCCTTGTGCGGGTTCTTCGCGAAGCGGGCGTTCACCTCGAAGGCGAAGTTCTCCAGCGCCTCGGGCGCCATCGGGTCGCCGTTGAGCGACAGCGTGAGCGAGAGCAGCCCCTCGCGCTCGGCGATGTGGAAGAACTGCGACTCGCTGATCTTGTTGGGCATGCACTCCAGCGGCCCGACGCTGATCACCCCGTCGATGAGCCCCTCGCGCCACTCGGCGACGGGCCCGCCCAGCGTGAGCACCGACTCGCCCTGGAAGTCCTCACGGATGTAGGCCGCCGAGCCCGCGAGCGAGGCGCGGGTGGTGGTGCGGTGCGGCCAGTCGAGCCGCTCGGCCATGACCGAGTAGCAGAGCGACTGGATGACGCCGCGCGCGAAGCTGGAGAGGTGCGGCCCCAGCCCGGTGCGCTCGCCGTTCTTGAAGTTGATGTAGTCGGCGTACTCGATCCACTCGTTGAAGGGCGCGAAGCGCACGCGGATGCCCTTCGTCGCGAGCTTGTCGGCCACGAAGTCGTTCGAGAACGCGTCGCAGCGCACGTAGATCTCGCCGACCATCATCACCGTGGGGACGTCGCGGTCCTCCTTGGCCGCCGCCAGCTCGTCGGCGTAGCGCGCCAGCAGCGAGGTGACCCCGAACATCCGGCCGCTGGCCACCTGCAGCATCGCCCCCGCGGCGGAGAGGTCCCCGCGCCCCTCCTCCTCGAGCAGCTCCACCAGCTCGTGCTGGTAGCGCTCGTAGAGCTCGCGGGCGAGCCCGGGGCGCTTCTCCACCACGCGCACGTCGTAGAAGCCCTCGAGCAGCAGGTCGGCCCCCATGAAGCCGCACATGGCGAGGCCGCTGAAGCCCTCGGGGACGGAGGCGAAGTAGTTCTCGAAGCTGGGGGAGAAGACGCCCACCCGCTCCTTCATCCCCAGGCGCTCGAGCACCAGCTTGTGCAGCATGTTGTAGACGCCGAAGCGGCAGGGGCCGTACGCGGTGGGCATCCCCAGCGCGAAGTTCCGGGAGGCGTCGGGCTCCTGCTCCAGGCGCTGGAGCAGGCTGCCCAGCGTCATGGTCATGGGCAGGCACTCCTTGCCCGAGGTGTGGCGCCGCCCGGTGCGCACGGTGTCGCGGTCGGGCATGGGCAGGCACTCGGTCTTGACGCCGATGCCGCGGAAGGCGCCGGCCATCGCCTCGGCGCCGGGGCCCAGGCGCGGGATGAGCAGGGTGAAGCCCCGCGACTTGATCTCCTCGAGGCTCATCGTCTTCTCGGCGGTCGACCGGAAGTCGTTCGGCTGCTTCTCGCGCCCCGCGGCCAGGTCCTCGCGCACGCAGTGCAGGAAGGCCTCGACGCGGGTCTTGGTGCCGGCGTCGCCGGAGTGGCCGTCGGTCTCGATGATGGCGAAGGGCCGCCCCTCCATGATGTGGCTGAAGAAGTGGAGGGTGAAGCTGTCCGGGCCGCAGGAGTAGTTGCTCGCGTACAGCGAGTACACGCCCGGCGTGCGGCGGATCTCGAAGGCCGCGCGCATGTTCTTCTGCCCGAAGCTCCAGTACATCCCGCGGAAGACCGGCGCCGAGTCGGCGATGGGGTAGCAGTCCACCGGGATGGCGATGGCCCCCTGCTCGCGCAGGATGGCGGGGACGTTGGAGTTCAGCACCGTGTTGTAGATGGTGTAGGCGCGGCCCAGCACCACCACCGGGACCAGCTGCTTCTCCCGGCAGAAGGCGAGCGCGCGCCGGCCCAGCTCCAGGCACTCGGAGTCGAAGCGCACCTGCTCGGCCAGCGCCACCTTGTAGGCCGCCTGCCAGGCCTCCTCGGCGGCGACCCCGAAGTCGCGGGCGATGCGCGCGCAGCTCTGCAGGAAGGCCTCGGACTCGAGGTTGCCGATGCCCATGTCCACCAGCGGGGTCACCAGCCGCGAGGGCAGGTCCCGGCCCAGGTCCCAGGCGAGCATGTCCGGCGCCGCCTGCACCAGCGGGCAGACCACCGCGTGGGCCTCGTCCTTGGCGCGCTCGTACTCGCGCAGCATGGGGAGGAAGAGGTAGTCCGGCTTGCCCTCCGCCATGATCGAGACGAGGCCGTGGAACTGCTGCATCGGGGCGCAGAAGGGGACGTTGGCCTCCTCGATGCCGCGCTTGAGCGCGTGGTGGTCGGCGCCGGTGTGGACGACGAGGTCGAACCCGAGCTGGTGGATGAAGGTCGCGAAGAACGGGAACAGGCTCTTCAGCGAGAACTCGTCGGTCACCGCCACGGTCGGACGCCCGCGCTTGACGCTGACCCTGGCGATGACCGCCTGCAGCATCTCCTCGCGCTCGCGGAAGGGGTCGGGCGAGAGGTCGGGCAGCTTCTTCTTGCGCGTGCCCTTGTCGTAGAGCGAGCAGCCGCCGCCCCAGGTGAAGCGCGAGCGCTCGCCCTCGACCAGCGTGGTGATGCGGTCGATGCGGCACTTGTTGCCCGCCCCGCCGCAGCCCTTCACCGAGTTGCAGACGAAGGTGTCCTTCTTCTCCACCTTCGCCCCGAGGAAGCGGTCCGGGGCCAGCGCCGGACGGTCGCCGGGGACCATGTTCTTCAGGGTCAACAGCGCGATGCCCATCGCGCCCACGGTCCCGGGGTTGGGCGGGATGATCACCTCGGCGCCGGTCTGCCGCACCACCGCGGCGGCGAGCGCGTCGGCGGCGAAGGGCATGCCCTGGCAGAAGATGACCTGCCCCACCGAGCGGCTGCCCTTCACCCGGTTCAGGTAGTTCTGGATGATGGAGTCGTAGATGCCCGCGATGATCGCCCGCTGGTCGGTGCCCGCGGCCACCGCGTCGTCGATGATCTCCGCCATGAACACCGAGCAGTGCTGGCCCAGCGAGACGCCGCAGGGCGCGTCGAGGGCCTCGCGGCCGAGCTGCACCACGCTCTCGATGCCCTGGAACTTGCGCCCCTGCTCCTCGATGAAGGAGCCAGTGCCCGCGGAGCACGCCTCGTTCATCGCCGCGTCCACCACGCGGCCGTCGGCGAGGCGGATGTACTTCGCGTCCTGCCCGCCGATCTCGAAGATGGTGTCCACGCGCCCATCGAAGTGCAGCGCGCCCTCGGCGTGCGCGGCGATCTCGTTGAGCACGTACACCGAGTCCCCGCCGTAGCAGGTCGACATCAGCGACCCGACGATCTCCCGGCCGGAGCCGGTCGCGCCCACCGCCTTGATCTTGCAGAACCAGGCCGGGCCCTCGGTCCACTGCTTCATCAGCGTCTGGGCGGCGCCCACCGGGTCGCCGTTGGTCTTGATGTAGCCCTCCCAGACCACGTTCTTGGTCGCCGCCTCGATGGCCACCGCCTTGGAGCCGGTGGAGCCGATGTCGAAGCCGAGGATGACGTCGCGCGCCGAGTCCACCGCGGTGAGCGGGACCGGGGGCATGCGCTTCACCTTCGAGAGCGACGCGGAGAGCGCGGGCACCCGCTCCAGGCTCGCGTCGGGCGGCGCCACCACCAGCTGGTCGAGGGTGGGGACGCGGG
>CAZAIE010000650.1:0-4821 GCA_964485035.1 uncultured Myxococcaceae bacterium
GGTCGTGGTGGTAGGTCGGTGCGGGTCGGTGGTCCTGGTGGCCAGACGGCCGCGCGTGTCCCTGGTGGCCTGAGTGCGAGGGCGCGGGCGCGGGGTACGAGGGCGGCGCGGGCCGCGCCTGGTGCGACGACGAGGACTGGGCCGGCGCGGACTGCCGGTTGTTGGACTTCTTGTCGTCGTCGTCGGAGTCCCGCTTTCCGAAGCGGGCCGAGGCGGTCGTGGGGAAGGCGAGGGCGGCGGCAAGGGCGGCGATGAGCGCGAGGCGGTTCATGGGGTCCTCCTGTCCTGCTTCGTAGCCAGCCCGAGAGACGATGATCCGAGGCTGTTGATTCCGGCCGAGAGACGTTGGCGAAACCCTCGTTGGAACGCCGAGTTAGAAACGTGCACCCGTCACACTTTGCCGGCGCGGGCGGGACGTCGATGTGGTTGAATTTCCGTTGTTTTTCGAGGGGAGCGCCATGGACGACCGGACGAGGACCCGCACCAGCAAGTTCCTGGCCCTGGTGCTCCGCCACCAGCCGGAGAGCATTGGCCTCACCCTGGACAGGGAGGGCTGGGCCAACGTCCCGGAGCTGCTCGATGCCCTCGCCCGGAAGGGGACCTCGCTCACGGTTGCGCAGCTGGAGGAGCTGGTCCGGCTCGACGCGAAGGGCCGCTATCAGCTCGAGGGGGCGCGGATCCGCGCGGTGCAGGGCCACTCGACCGGCCAGGTCGATCGCGCGTTCGAGGAGCGGGAGCCGCCCGAGCTGCTGTTCCACGGAACGACCAGCGCCGTGCTTCCCGTGGTACTGGACGAAGGACTCAAGCCGATGAGCCGCCAGTACGTGCACCTCTCGCCCGACGAGCGCACCGCGAGGGTCGTGGGCGCGAGACATGTGAAGTCCGGCGACCGGCTGGTGGTGCTCGAGGTCGACTCCGGCCGGATGCGCCGGGACGGGGTGCGCTTCTTCCTAGCCGAGAACGGTGTCTGGCTGGTGACGCAGGTCCTGCCGCAGTACCTCCGGGAGCACTGAGGGATGGACCTCGCGGCCCTGATGAACCCTTGGGTGCTGGGCCTCCTCGAGGTGGCCTGGGTGCTGGGCGTGGGGGTGTGGCTCGTGCTGGAGCGTCGGTCGCCCACCGCGACGCTGGCGTGGATCCTGGCGCTTGCGGTGCTCCCGCTCCTGGGCGTGCCGGTGTACCTGCTCTTGGGGCCCAGGCGGCTGGAGCGCAAGAAGCTGCGCATGGCCCTCGCCCGACACGCGTGCGAGTGCTACCTCGACGCCTTCGACCAGCGTCCCGGCCACACCGTCCAGGAGCAGTTGCTGGCGCTGGCGACCCGGCTCGGCGGGACTCCGCCCCAGACCGCCCAGGCGTGCACGCTCTTCACCGAGGGGGACGCCTGCACCGATGCGCTGGTTGCGGCCATCGGCGCAGCGAGGCACCACGTGCACGCCGAGTACTACATCTTCGCGGACGACCGCACCGGGACGAGGCTGCGTGACGCGCTGGTGGAGCGGGCCCGAGCGGGAGTCGAGGTGCGGCTGCTGGTCGACGCCGCGGGCTCTGCCGGGACGCCGACCCGCTTCTTCGACCCGCTGGTCGCCGCGGGCGGGAGCGTGGAGCGGTTCAACCCCGTCTTCCTGCGCCGCTGGCGGAGGCCGGTCCCGAACTTCCGCACCCACCGCAAGATCGTCGTCTGCGACGGGACCGTGGGCTTCACGGGCGGGATGAACGCCTGCGACCACGCGAGCCGGGCGGCCCAGGGCGAGGCGGCGTGGCGCGACACCCACCTCCGCCTGGAGGGCGCGGCGGTGCACGGCCTGCAGCTCACGTTCCTGGAGAACTGGGTCTTCGCCACGGGCCGGGAGGAGATGGGCGAGGGCTCGGAGGTGCTCGAAAGGCGCCGCAGCTACTTCCCGCCAGCCGAGCCGGGCGCGCTCACCGCGCAGGTCATCTCCTCCGGGCCGGACCACGAGCCCCACGCCATTCACGGGGTGGTCTTCGCGGCCATCGCTGGCGCGCGCGAGCGGGTCTGGCTCACCACTCCCTACTTCGTCCCGGACGAGGCGTTGCTGACGGCGCTCGCGACCGCGGCGCAGCGCGGGGTGGACGTCCGCCTGCTGGTCCCCCGCGAGACCGATGCGTTCCTGGTCGACGCCGCGGGCGAGACGCTGCACGCCCCGCTCAAGGAGGCGGGCGTGCAGGTGTTCCTCTACGGTCCGCCGATGGTGCACGCCAAGACCTGGCTCGTGGACCGCGACCTGGCCATCGTCGGGACGGCGAACTGCGACAACCGGAGCTTCCGCCTGAACTTCGAGGTGGTGGTCGCGCTCCACGACGCGGGGGTCGCGGGGCAGCTCGCGACGCACTTCGAGTCGGATCTGCAGCGCGCCCAACCCTCCCCGGCCGCACCCTCCCGCTCCTTCGGGCGGCGGCTGGTCACCTCGGCCGCGCGCCTGCTGGCGCCCCAGCTCTGAGGGTCAGAGCAGCGCTTCCTCGCTGATGCGGCGGGCGACGACCGCGAGGTCCTCGCTCGAGAGCGTCTGGTGGATGCCCACGTAGAAGGTGGTCGCCCCGGTGTGCGTGCAGTTCACCAGGCCGTCGTGGGCGAGGTTGCGGAACGCGGGCTGCCAGGTCGCGACCGCGCCCATCAGCGAGCGGACCTCGACTTCTCGCGCCCTCAGGCGCCCGGCGATGTCCTCGGGGTCGCCCTCGCGCACGCAGATGGGGAACACGTACGGCGAGCCGCTGTCCTCGGGCGCGGGCCAGACCTTCAGCGCGGGGTGCGTGGAGAGCGCGCCGTAGAGGGTGCGGTAGTTGCGCCGCCGGCGGTCCTCCTGGACGCGGAAGCTGCGGAGCTGGAAGCGGCCGAAGCAGGCGTTGAGCTCGCTCATCTCCAGGCCGAACCCGGGGCGCTCGTACCAGAACGCGTGGTCCATGCCCTCTGGAGCGAGGCAGTCGAGCCGCTCGGTGTGGCAGGTGCAAGCACGGCCCCAGTGGACCAGCGACTCGACGCGGCGGTGCCACGCCTCGTCCGGGCAGACGACCGCGCCGCCGCCGAAGGCCGTGAGGTGGTGCGGGTGGTAGAAGCTCCACGTCGAGAGCGTCCCGCGACGGTGCGCCGGACCTCCGCCGATGCGCAGGTCCTGCGACTGCGAGCAGTCCTGCAGCACCAGGAGCCCACGCCGCGCCGCCAGCTCGTGCACGTCGTCGATGCGCGCGGGGAAGCCGAGGAAGTGCGAGACGCAGATCACCCGGGTGGAGGGGCGCAGCGCCGCCTCGAGCGCGCGGAGGTCGAGGTTGAATCCCTCGGCCTCTGTGTCCACCAGCGAGACCTCGAAGCCCGCGGCGAGGAGCGCCGAGAGGGTGGTGGGCTGGGTGAAGCCCGCGGCCACCGCGTGTCCCCGGCCAGTGTGCTCGGCCAGCGCGAAGGCGGCCGCCAGCGCCGCCGAAGAGCCCGAGTTGGTGAGCGTGAGCCGCTCGGCGCCGAAGGCCTCCCCCAGCTCGTTGGTGAAGCGCCGGAGGTTGGCCCGCGGCGCCCCCAGCTCGGCCTCGGCGAACGCGCCGAAGCCGGCGTGGCCCACGTGGCCGGTGATGGGGTATCGGAAGGCGCCGCTCATGGCCTCTCAGGGTAGCAAGAACGGCCAGCGCGGGCCCGCGCGCTCACTGGTAGACGTGGGCGCTGTCCGCAGCGGTGGGCAGCAGGTGCATCCCCAGGTAGGTGAACATCACGATGGCGAAGCCGGCGATGGCGAGCCACGAGGCCTTCTTCCCGCGCCAGCCCTTGATGTGCCGCAGGTGCAGGTAGGCCGCGTAGACCAACCAGGAGACCAAGGACCAGTTCTCCTTCGGGTCCCACACCCAGTAGTCGCCCCAGGCCGACTTGGCCCAGATGGAGCCGACCAGGAGCCCGAAGGTGAGCAGCACGAAGCCGAAGCGGATGGTCGCGTAGATCACGTCCTCGAGCGCGACATCCTTCGTGATCGCCGTGCCCGCCTTGAGGGTGAAGGTGGGCCGGTAGAGCTGCACCATCGACACCGTGGTGGCGAAGAAGAGCGCCGCGTAGCCGACGAAGTACACCACCACGTGCGGGATGAACCACGCGCTCTGGAGCGCCGGCGGCAGCTTCACGATCTCCGCGTCCCACTTGAAGAGCGCGAAGACCATCGCCCCCACGCAGCCGAGGGCGGCGAGCACGCCGAAGACCCGGGTGCGGAAGATGCGCTCGGCCACCACGTACAACGCGGCGATGCAGAAGGCGAGGAAGACCATCGACTCGAAGAGGGACTTGAAGGGCGGGCGGTCCGCAGCCATCCACCGGCCGGCGATGAGGCCGAGGTTGCCCACCGCCCCGACGATCATCAGCGCCGTTCCGGCCTTCGCCACCGACTCCCGGGTGGAGACCCAGACGGCGAGGTAGCAGCCGAAGGCGGCGAGGTAGGCGAGCCCGGTCGCGACGTATAGCGGGTGGTTCGAGAGCAGAGTGAGGTCCATGGATCAGGCCTCCTTCCGGCGCAGGCGGGGCGAGACGTAGATCACGTAGACCACTCCGAAGAAGAGCATCCCGAAGCCCACGAAGACCCAGGCCACGCCCGGGTCCCGCACCGCCTCCAGCCCGGAGTAGGTGGGGTCCTTGGGGTCGTAGTTCACCTGGTAGAGCATCCAGCCAGCCAGCGGCACCGGTTCGTTCACCGCGACGATGGCGCGGCGGGTCGCGCCCGGGCCCTCGCTCAGCTCGACCTCGCTGCGGAAGGCCTTCACCTCGTCCACGCGGGTCTCGAAGTTCAAGAAGCCGCGGCCCACCTCCACCGGACGCTGCTCGGCGGCGGTCATCAGCAC
>CAZAIE010000651.1:0-4821 GCA_964485035.1 uncultured Myxococcaceae bacterium
GGTGGGGGCGAGGCGGGGCATGGTCCGGTCTCCGGTTGCGAGGGGCCCCGTGCGTATCCGAGCCCGCTGCGCGGGTCAACCGCGCCCGCCCTGCGTCATCCGCCGACTCAGGGGTCGCCGACCCGGGCCATGGCCTCCGCGGTGTCGCGCTCCACGCGGGACATCATCGACCCGAAGTCCGCGGCGTGGAGGTCGAAGACCGAGAGGAAGCCGGTGTCGAGGCGGTAGGTGAGGTCGTCAACGCCACCGTCGTGGCCGGTGAGCACGGCGTGCATCACCCCGACGTGGACGGCGTAGGCGAGCGGCCGGAAGGCCTCGGGCGCGCGGGTGGGTTCGTGGTGGAAGCGGATGCCTGCCTGCAGCGCGTCGGGCAGGCGCCAGCGACGGGCGAGCGCCTCTCCGACCTCGGGGTGGGACATTCCCACCAGGTCCCGCTCCAGCGCGGCGACGTCCCGCTTCTCCGCCGAGGCGAGCCGCAGGTCGTCCCGCTGGGCGGCGGTGAGCACGCTGGCGAGGAGCGGCTTGCCGATGTCGTGGAGGATGCCGGCGGTGAAGGCGAGGTCGGCCTCTCTGCGGTGGCAGCGGTGCGCGAGGTCGCGCGCGGCGACCCCGGAGCGCAGGCTGTGGCGCCACAGCGCGCCGTGCTCGCTCTGGTAGCCGGGGATGGGGGAGACCATGCCGCCCGGCACGCACGCGGAGAGGGCTAGCGCGAGCACGGTCCGCTCGCCGAGGTAGGTGACTCCCTGGCGCACCGAGGTGATGGGCGAGGCGGGGGCGGCGGCGGCGGAGTTGGAGGCCTTGAGGACGGCGAGGGTCAGCCCCGGGTCCACCTCGATGATCTCCGCGGCCTGCGCGAGAGAGCGGTCCGAGCGCTGCTGGAGCTGCAGCAGCCGGGAGGCGGCCGCGGAGAGAGGGGGCACCTGTTCGATGCGTTCGAGGAGCTGGGCGAGGGCCATGGGGTCCGTTCCGTCCGGGAGGTTCGAACCGGGAGCGTAACGGCGAGCCCGGCGCGCTGCCCGATCGTCGTCCTCTCCCGGCCGGACGGGCCGATTGGCTACAGTCGGAGCCGATGCAGCTCCTCGGTGCGCTTCTGGGGGTGGCGTTCGCGGCGGCCGTGCCCGCCGGGACGCTTCTGGCCCTGCGCGCCGATCCGGTTTCGGTCGTGGCGCTGCTCGCGGGGAGCGCGGCGCTGAACGCCCTCTGGCCGCTCGGCGGAGGGATGGTCGTGGACGGCGCCTTCCGCACCCGCTGGTGGCGGTGGGAGTGGACCTTCGATGCGCACCGGACGCGCCGGGAGGCACTCTTGGGGCCGGGGACGCTCGCGGCGGCGACGCTCGGCGGGTTCGTGGTGCTGGTCCCGCCCCTGGCCTTGGGATGGTGGCTCACGGCGCCCTCCGGCCTGTCCGGGGAGTTGTCGGCCGTGGGAACTCTCGTAGCGCTGGTGCTGGTGGGCTGGTTGCGGCACCGCCCGGAGCTGCCGTACGCGCAGTGGCTGCACGAGGCCGGAGAGGGCCTCGTGCCCGCGATGGACTGGGCGGCGCGGGTGCGGTCGATGGAAGAGCGGACCGGCGCCGACGGAGCGCTCGGCAGCGTCGGGGGCATCGGAGCCGGGACCGTTGGTCTGCACGAGCACCTGGACGCACTCGAGCTGCTCGAGAGGCTCGAGGAGGCGGGCGTCCCCGGCGCTGCAGACCTGCGCTCGCGAGGCCTGGGATTCCTGCAGACCCGGAGGGAGGCGGCCGGCTTCCCGGTGTATCCCGGAGCGGCGCCGCGAGAGCGGGTGACGGCGCGCGCGGAGGCAGCGCTTGCTAGAGCGTCCGCCCCGCCTTCTTCCCCGCCACGAGGTTCACGAACGTCTGCACCGTGAACAGGGTGAGGATCTGCGTTGGCCGCAGCCCGGGGACGATGCGGGCGGAGGCCTCGGGCATCAGCTCCTTGAGGCGTGCGAGGCCCCTCTCGGAGATCACACCGGCGGGGGCGAAGTCCTCCTCGCTCATGTCGCCGCGGGCCGCGCGCTCCATCTCGCCGCGGGTGATCTGGATGTCGAAGCCGCGCTCGATGCGGAAGACGACGTCGAGGAAGTCGAGGGACTCGGCGCCGAGGTCGTCCATGAGGTTCGAGTCCAGGCGCACCTCGTCCAGCGGCTTCGAGAGCGACTCGGCGACGATCTCCCGGACGGTCTCTTCCACGCTCTTGGCTGCCTCGGTCATCCCACGCTCCCAGGTGAGTCCTCGAACCACTCCACGACTTTCTCGAGCGGCTTGCGGGGAGTCGGGGCCGGCTCCTCCGCCGGCCACCCCACCGCGACGCCGCCGAGCATCCGCCACGGCCCCTTGATGCGCAACACCTCGCACAGCCGGGCGCGGGCGAGCAGCGGCCCGCTCATCCAGCAGGCGCCCAGCCCCTCGGCGCGAGCCTGGAGGAGCAGGAGCATCGTCGCGGCGCTCGCCGCGGAGAGCTCGGACTGCCAGGCGTCGCAGGTGACGAAGTCGGCGGGGTCGGCCCCGGCATCCTTCACCAGCGTCGCCAGCGTGTCGACGTGCAGGCGGTACTGCACCACCACGAAGGCGGGCGCCGACTCGAGCGGGCGGACGAAGTAGTCCCAGTACCCGGCGAGGTGGTCGGGGTGCGGCCCGCGGGCGATGGTCTGGCGGATGGCGTCGATGGCCCCGTGCACCGCGCCGACGAGCTGGCCGCGGACGGCCGCGCTGGTCACGACGCTGAACCGCCAGGGTTGGCGGTTGGTGGGGGAGGGGGCGCGGGTGGCCGCCGTGAGCATCCGCTCCAGCGCGGCGCGGGGGACGGGCTGGTCCTGGAAGCGTCTCACCGAGGCGCGCGACTGGAGGAAGCCGAGGAAGTCCTGGCCGTTCATGGGAGCTCCACCCGCACGATTCCAGCGAGGCCTGGGGCACCGCCCGAGAGTCCCAGCGCCGCGCGAGCCCGGGTCTGCTCGACGGTCGCCAGCGGACGCAGCGGGCCCGGGGCCGGAGCCGCGAGTCCCGCGATGGGAAGGACCAGGCCCCTCTGCAGCGACTCGGTGAGCGCAATGGCCTGGACCAGCGGCGTCGCGGCGCCGACCTGCCCCATGCTCGCTGCGAGGCAGGAGAGGCAGGCGTCGTCGCCCAGTCGTGATGCGAGCAGGTGTCGCTCTTCATGGTCGAGGCGCACGTCGGCGAGGCCGAGCCCGTCGACGACCGGTGCAGGCGAGAGCCTTGCTGCCAGCCTCGCCCAGGTCTCCCAGGAGGCCTCCTCCACCGCGCCGTCCGCGGCCTCGGCGGCAGCGACCAGCGCACGCGCCCGCACGCCCGCACGCGCCGCGGGCTCGAGCACCATGGCGGCGGCGGCCTCGCCGGGGACGAACCCCGCGGCGTCGACCGAGTAGGGGGCAGCCAGGGCCTCCAGAGCTGCGTGCGAGAGCCGTCCACGCGGCTCCAGGTCCACCAGGCACTCGGGGCCCACGAGCGAGTCGCAGGCCATGACCACCGCCGCGTCGATCACTCCCTCGTCGAAGGCGCGCTGCGCCGCCAGGAGCGCCTGCGCTCCGGCGTTTGCCCCCGCGTACGTTGCCCCCTCGCCGTGGGCACCGAGCTGCACCGATGCGAGCGCGTGCGCGTTGTTCGAGAGATGGAGCAACAGCCAGAAGGGGTGCAGCCGCGAGAGGCCGCGCTCCCAGGCCTCGCCGCCTCCCGCGTCCTGCCGCGCGAAGGCCGGGAGCGTGTCCTCCCAGCACACCCGCAGGCCGCCCACCGCCGCGAAGAGCCCCAGCCTGGGCCCCGGCAGAACTCCCGAATTGGCCGCGGCTTCCACGGCGACTGCCACCGCGTGCTGCGCCAGCGGGCCCAGAAACCGGCGGTGCGGGTTCGCGCGCGGAGGGGGAGGGAGCGTGGCGGCGAGGCGGGTCGGCGCGCCGTCCGGGCCTGGCTGGTAGCACGGCCGAGCTGCCCGCTCGCCTGCCAGGAGCCTGTCGATCACGGTGCTCACCGACGCGCCCAGCGGCGTGCGCCACGCCCACCCGGTGATCGCCATCGGCGTGCTCAAGCATCCCTCCGGCGGACCAAGAGCGAGCAGTTCGCTCCTCCGAAGGCGAAGGCGTTGCAGAGCGCCGAGGGGACGTCCCGACTCACGGCCCGGTCGCGGACGTGCGACAGCGCGCAGGCGGGGTCGGGCTCCTGGAGTCCCGTCGTGGGCAGCACCGTCCCGGTCCGGACGGCCTCGACGGCGCAGAGCAGGCCGAGTGCGCCCGACGCGGCGATGGTGTGTCCCAGCGCGCCCTTCACCGAGCTGACCGGGGTCTGCGCGACGGCGTCGCCAAGGACGCGCTGCAGCGCGCGGGCCTCCACCTCGTCGTTGAGCGGTGTCGAGGTCCCGTGGGCCTGTACGTAGCCGACCTCGTCGAGCCCGGCCTCACGCAAGGCCAACGACATCGCCTGCGTCGCGCCGTCGCCGGAGGGCTCCGGGGCGGTGATGTGGAAGGCGTCCTGGGTCCGGCCGACGCCGGCGACCTCGGCGAGCCCGGGGCCATCGTCGGCGCAGAGCACCACCATCGCTGCAGCCTCGCCCAGCACGAAGCCGTCGCGGTGGGCGTCGAAGGGCCGCGACAGCCCGCGCGCGCTCAGCGCTCCGAGCAGGCCGAAGCCCGCGAGCGTGAAGGGGTCGACGTCCGCGCCCACGCCGCCGCAGAGGGCGACGTCGCACTCCCCCTGCCGCAGCGCGCGCACCGCTTCGATCAACGCTGCGGCACCCGACGCGCAGGCGAGCGACACGGTCACCACCGGCCCCGTGGCTGCGTACTCGCGCGCCAGCCCCGAGGCGACTGCGGCG
>CAZAIE010000652.1:0-4813 GCA_964485035.1 uncultured Myxococcaceae bacterium
CCCATCACGATGACGTCGCCGTCCTGCAGCTCCGTCTCCTCCTCGACCCGGGCCCCGTTGAGCTGGGTCCCGTTCCCGGAGCCCTGGTCCACCAGGATGAACGCCGCGCCGTCCTTGCGCACGACGATGTGCTTGCGAGAGACGGAGATGTCGGGGATGACGATGGTGTTGTCGCCCTGCCGCCCGATGCTGGTCTCGCCGGGCCCCAGCGGGAACTCGGTCCCAGCCTTGGGCCCCTTCGTGGCCGCGAGCTTGGCGGTGGCGCCGCCGCGCTTCGGCAGCGCAGGGCCTGGGGTCAGCACTGTGGCATTGGGGTCCGCGGGCGCCTCGCCATCACAGAGCGTCGCCGAGGAAAGGTCAGGCTCAAGCTCGGGCTCGACCTCCGGCGCAGGCATGGGGCGAGGACGTGGGGGCTTGTTCGGGGGCATGTTGGTCACCGCAGGCCGGAATCACCGTACTCTTCGAGCTTTTCCTGCAGTCGGGCGCGGCAGGGATGGTCGTCGTCGGTGGCCGGGAACCAGACCGCCCCGTCCTTGAGGACCTTGATGGCCTTGGGGAAGTCGTTCAGTTCCTCCGAGCGCTTGGCCGTGAGCATGATCTTGTTGCAGATGTTCTCGAGGTCGCGGTCGACGTCGCGGAGGGTCTGCTGCGCGAGGCTGAAGAGGTCGGGCTTGGGGTCCACCGCTTCCATGTAGAGCAGCGAGCGATGCAGGGCCGACCACGCCTCGAACCGGTTCTGCGCGGCGATGTCCTTCTGCTGCAGGCGCTGGTCGGCGAGGTCGTAGAGCTTCTTCGCCTCGCGCAGGAGTTCCTGCGGGGTGCCCACCGGCAGCGGCTTGATGATGAGCTTGACCTTGGAGATGGCCCAAGGCTCCGCCTGCGGCGGGTTGAGGGTGTTGTCGAAGACGATCTCGTTGGGGATGCCGGCCTTGAGGTACTTCTTCGGCAGCTTGAACCGCTGGGCCTTGGTGTAGTCGCCCATGCCGGCGTTGGCATAGGCGACGTGCACGCCGTTGAGCGAGATCTCCAACTCCTCCTTGCGCTCGATACCGAAGGCCTCGAACTTGAGGTAGTAGACGACCGGGACACTCTCGGCGTACTCGAACTCGAAGTGGGCCTCGTCCTTGGTCTGGACGGTGACGTTCCACTCCTCCCCGAGCCCGAAGACGTCCTGGGACGCCGACTCGGAGATGGGGAACGGCTTCTTCGACATGTCCGAGAGGATGGGGCCGCCGCGGTTGCTGGGCTGGACGAGCTTGTAGACCGCGAAACCGAACAGCGCCAGGCCGAGGGCGATGGCGCCACCGAGCACCGCCTTCTGCACCTTGGGTGGGGCCTCGATGTACCAGATCTTCAGCTTGCCGAACGGTCCCGCGTTCTGACGGCGCAGGCGGGCGCGCTCGGAGGCAAGCATGGGGGCCTGCGCCTGCACCTTCGGACGGGAGCGCGAGGGTGGCGGACCGGGCTTGGAGACCCGGGGAACGAGCGAGGTCGGTCGCTTCTGGGCTGCGGAGATGGGGGCGGTGGAGCGCAGCTGCGCGGAGTTGGACTTGGCCAACGCCTTCTTCGCCTTCTGGGACTCGAGCTCAGCCGAGTCGACGATGCGGGTCGAGTTGGCCGCCTCGACCTCGACCGAGAAGACCACTGGCCCGACGGAGACCATGTCCCCGGCCTGGAGTTCTTCCTCGGTGATGGGGTTGCCGTTGACCTGGGTCCCGTTCGCCGAGCCCATGTCCTGGACCACCAGCCGCCCACCGTCCTCGCGGATCACGGCGTGCTTGCGCGAGACGCCCGGGTCGTAGAGAACGACGTCGTTCTCCGCCGTGCGGCCGATGGAGACCTCGGGCTGGTCGAACGAGTACTGCCGGCCCTGGTCCTTGCCTTCCTGGATGGTCAGCGAGAATCCCATACCGTACCGCGCACCTGTGCCGGCCCCTGTCGCAGGTCCCGGCTCGTCTTGGGGTTCGACTGCGCCGCTATTCTGCCACGAACCACGCGGCAGCGCCACGGAGCCGTGCACCTGTCCATCGGTCAACTGGCCCTAGTCGACTCCCACGAACACGAGCCGGAAGATGATGGGCCCGAAGAGCACCATGAAGACCGTGGGGAAGATGCAGGCGATGAGCGGGAAGAGCATCTTCACCGGCGCCTCGTTCGCAAGCTTCTCGGCCTTCTGGGTCCGCTCGATGCGCAGCTGGGTGGACTGGATGCGCAGCACCTTGCCGATGGAGGTGCCCATGCGGTCGGCCTGGATGAGCGCGGAGACGAAGCTGGTGAGCGAGGGCAGGTCGACGCGGGAGATGAGCGCCTTGAGCGCCTCCTCGCGGGTCTTGCCCATCTTCAGTTGCTTGATGACGATGAGGAACTCGTCGCGCAGCGGGCCGCCTTTGCCCTTCTCCACCACCTTGTTGAGCGCCGCCGTGAAGTCGAGACCCGCTTCCACCGAGAGCGTCAGCAGGTCGAGGTTGTACGGCAGCGCGCGCGTGATGAGGTGGTGCCGACGCTTCACCTGGTCATTGAGCCACAGCCGCGGGTACCACAGGCCCAACAGCGCAAACAGGAGCGCGTAAATCAGGTTCACGTCGATGGCATTGAGCAGGAAGAGGCCAAAGAGCAGGCCGAAGCCGGCTCCAAGCTCCTGCATCGCCATCACCTCTTCCGGCTTCAGCTGGCTCGGCTCGCCCGCGGTGATCAGCTTGCGGCGGACCTTGGCCTCGTACGACGGCCACATGAAGCGGCGGTTGACGACGCCCAGTTGCCGCAGAGCGACCGACTGGAGCGCCTTGACGAAGCCAGCCTTCTCCTCGGAGACCTCGCCCATCAGCCGGCCCAGGAACAGGTCCCAGAGCCCCAGGCCGAGCATGAAGGCCGCGCCGGCAAAGAGCGGCACCGACACGGCGATGAGGACGGTGTTCAGCGTTGCGGACATGCTCGCTCCGTCGTCGGGGCAGCTAGACGTCGATATTGACGATCTTGCGGATGATCAGGATGCCGAGGACCTCCATCACCGCAATGGCGGCGATGAGGACGTAGCCGAACCAGTGGTCCAGCATCGGCTCCATGAGGTCGGGCCGCAGGTAGTTGAGGACGAAGCCCAGCACCACGGGCATCGAGGCCACCACCCAGCCCTGCATGCGGCCCTGGGAGGTGATCGCGTCGATCTTGCCTTCCAGGCGGAACCGCTCGCGGATGGTCGCGGAGATGGTCTCGAACATCTCCGCCATGTTGCCGCCGAGCTGGCGGGCGATGTTGGTAGAGACGACGACCAGGTCGAGGTCCTCGCTGCCCACCCGCTTGCCCATGTTGATGAGCGCCTCCTCCAGCGGCACGCCGAGCTTGATCTCCTTCACGAAGAGGCCGAACTCCTGCTGCAGCGGTGGCGCAGACTCCTTGGAGATGTGCTCGATGGCCTGGGGGAAGGTGAGGCCGGCCTTGAAGGCATTGGCCATGGCCTGGAGCGCGTCGACCAACTGGACGTTGAACTTCTTGATGCGCTTCTTGCGGTAGTACTTCACCGCAATCATCGGCATGAAGAAACCGAGACCCGCGAGCAGGAAGCACATCACTGGGTTGAAGACCAGCCACCCGACGATGGCGAACATGAAGAACGTGCAGACGTTGAGGATCATCACCTGCCGCGCATCAATGAACAGGAACATGTCCGACATGTCCGTCATCGACCGCGTGACGTACCGCTCCTGGTACTGCTCGTAGGCCTTGGTGAAGATGCCGAACATCACCAAGCACAGAAAGAACACTGACGCGGTGGTCAGCAGCAGCGTAAGTGCAGCGAACATGGCGCTCCCGGGGTCTGGGGCGATTCGACGACGGCTGCCCTGAAGCGGCGACGACTACTGCTCGGCGGGGCCCTTGGAGATGCCCATGCCGCCGCCCTTCGCCTCGGTGCCGCGGATGATCTGGATGGTGCGGTAGCGCAGTGTCTGCAGCGCCTTCATCCGCTCGCCGGTGAGCAGGGTGTTGATGGTGGCACGGCCGCGCTCCTCCTGGACGTCGATGTCCTCGGGGTTGCGCAGTGTCAGGGTCAGCGCGCCCAGGTCCGCGGCGAGCGACAGGATCTCCGCCTCTTCCGGAAGGAGGAGGAAGGTGATGGTCGCGTACTGCCGGTCGGACTCGGGCAGCAGGTTGATGTTGGTGGTGCCGGTGATCTTGCCGGTGGCGAGCACGACCACGTTCTGCATCAGGGTCACGGCAACCTGCTCGCCGGTGGCCACGTCGCGGAAGGCGCCGATGATGTCCACGTGGTCGTTCGGACGGACCCAGCCGCCGACGCTCATCTTCGCGCCCGCGCAGTCGACCGTCAGCGCTCGCCCCTTCTTCTGGACGATGGTCGAGAGCTTCTCGGCCGCCTTGCTGGTCTCGAACTGGCTCCAGAGCAGCGGGTCGCCCGACTGCAGGGGGACCAGCACCTTCTGGCCGATGATGTAGCTGGCGCTGTCGGGCTTGACGACCGAGCTGGTGACGAACTGCTCGGGGATGGGCCGCTGGCTCACCATGTCGAAGCTGACCTGCGTGCCTTCCGGAATGTCCTGGTTGGCGACGATGACCGGCACCAGGTTCCAACCCGCCTTCACGCGCTTCTTCTCGCGGTCGATGCCCAGGTAGGCGACGGCGCCTGCCAGAAGGCCCAGCACGATGGCGATGATCAACGGGGTCTTACCCTTGAGCATGGAGCGTGTCCTCCCGCGGACAGCAGAGAAAAGGCGGTTGCGTCTGGAGTTCGCTGGGCTTGTGTGGTGTCCCCAGCGCCCTGAGTGGCTGCAGATAATGCTACAGCGACCTTCCGCGCGTCAAT
>CAZAIE010000653.1:0-4809 GCA_964485035.1 uncultured Myxococcaceae bacterium
GTCCGGGTCGGAGCGGCCGGGGCTTCGGCCATCGTGACGGCGGTGCGCGCCGCCAGGTGAGCAGGGGGTGCGGCACACTGGCGCGCCCCGGGTTTCTCGGTAGACTCCCGCCACTCGAAGGCACTCCCTCAAGGCAGGAACACCGTGAAGCCCACCTCCCGAACCCTGGCCGGCCTGCTGGCCTTGCTCCCCCTGCTCGTCGCGGGGCGTGCAGCCGCCGCCGAGCCCGCGCCCGCCGCTGCCGCAGCCCCTGCGGTCCAGGAGTCGCTCGACGACCAGGCGCGGTTCCTGGCGGGCATGCCTGTCTCGGACGCATCGCCGCTGAAGACGCTGGAGGCCGAGAAGGGTGTGCAGGAGTACGCCAAGGCGCTGGATGCCGACTGGGCGCTGCTGCGCAAGCGCCGGCTCGATCCCATGACCGAGTGGCGCACCACCGAGCTGGCCCCGAAGATCGACCCCAAGCGCAACCTCTACTACCTGTTCGGCGGGCCGGACTTCGTGAGCGCCGCGGTGCTCTACCCCGAGGCGCCGGTGTACGTGCTCGCAGGCCTGGAGCCCATCGGCGGCGTGCCGGAGCTGACCAAGCTGAAGAAGGGAGCACTGGACCGGGGCCTCGCGAACCTGCGCAAGTCGATCAACTCGACGGTGCGCTCGAGCTTCTTCCGGACCAACGACATGGCGGGCGACCTGACGCGCACCGACCTGCGCGGCGTCATGCCGCTCCTGTACCTCTTCATCGCCCGGTCGGACGCGAAGCTGCTGGAAGTGAAGCTCATCGAGATCGACCCGAGCGGCGAGGTGAAGGAGCTGGCTCCGGGAGCGAAGCCCGACAAGGGCGTCCCGGGAGCGCACCTGCGCTTCCAGCGAGCGGGGCACGACCAGCCGCAGGACCTCTACTACCTGCGCCAGAACGTCGAGAACAACGTCATCGACAAGACCGGGTTCTTCCCGTTCTTCAAGAAGTTCGCGCCGGCCAACTCGTTCTTCAAGGCGGCGTCGTTCATCCTCCACAACTCCAAGCGGTTCTCGAAGGCCAAGGACTTCATGCTGGAGAACAGCGCGTCGATCCTGCAGGACGACTCGGGCATGCCCTTCGCGGCGCTCGCGAAGAAGTGGGACTACTGGCTCTATGGCACCTACCTTCGGCCGCTGCCGCCGTTCACCGGTCACTTGCAGGACGACCTGGTGAAGGCCTTCAAGACCGGTCCAGTGACGCCGCTGGCCTTCGTCACCGGCTACCGGCGCCAGGGCCAGCAGAACCTCGTGCTCGCGGTTCCCAAGCCCGCAACCGACACCCCGGACTCCAAGTCCACACCGTCGACCCAGTCCACCCAGTCCACGTCCACCAAAGAGCCCAAGACCGAGCCCAAGGCTGAGCCCAAGACCGAACTCAAGGCTGAGCCCAAGGCTGCCGAGCCCAAGGCCCAGTAGCCCAGTCCATGCGCGCACCCTGGCTGCTGTTGCTCCTGCTCTCCGGGAACGCCTGGGCCCAGTCCCCAGCGCCCGCAGAGCTCACGACGAAGGGCCGGCACGAGCTCGCGTTCTACCCGCTGCTCGCACAGCTCAACGCGCAGTCTGTCTCCCAGCTCGGCGCGTCGGTCGGCTACCGCTACCACGTGGCCGAAGGCTTCGCGCTGCAGCTCACCCCGCTCTTCCACTGGCAGCGCAGCCTCTCCGCCGAAGAGAAGGACCTCGCCCTCTTCGCCCGTGAGGGTGTGTCGCGCGTGGTCCTGCAGTCGGGGGCGACCCTCGGGTTCGAGCTGACGCCGCTCCGGGGTGATCTCTCGATCGCGGGCAAGCCCGGCTTCCTGGCACTGGTCGTGAGCGCTGGGGCGGGCATTGGCAGCACGGGGCTGCGCGCGTTCTCCGGCGCCTGCACGGGGCCCGAGTGCCGCGAGCGCGAGTACGACCTCGGACTCCGCCCGCTCTTCCAGGTCGGTCTGGGCGTGCTGCTCTTCCTGGGCGATCGCTTCGCCGTCCGCCTCGAGGTGCGCGATCACCTGTTCTCCGAGCGGGTCGACGAGCTCCAGGGCTGCACGGTGACCGACGCTCCCGCCCTCGAGTCCGGCGCCGCCCCAGCGAACGCGCGCTGCGAGCGGGGTTCCCTCACCCCGTCCGAGCGGCAGGCGCTGGCCGCCGCGCTGCGCTCGAGCCAGCAGGGTGGCTTCGGCAACCTGCTGTCGGCGCACCTTGGCTTCAGCGTGCTGTTCTGAACCGAGCGGAGGCTCCGGATGAACTGCTGGCTCGTGCTCACTGCTGCCTTGGTCGCCGCGGACCCCTCGCCCGAGCTGTCCGCCGCCGCGGCGCGCACTCGGCCCTCCGTGGTCCTCCTGGAGATCCTCGATGCCGGGGACCAGCGGCTGGGCAACGGCACCGGCTTCCTCATCAGCGCCGACGGCCGGGTGGTGACCAACCACCACGTCATCGCGCCGGCGCACAAGGTCCGCGCGGTCTTCGCCGACGGAACCAAGCGCGCGGCGCTGGGAGTCCTCGCCCAGTCCGAGATGCGGGACGTGGCCATCCTCCAGCTCGAGGGCGCGGGCGGCGCGCCCCTGGACCTCGCCGCGCCAGGGCCCGTCCCCGAGGGCACCCGCATCTACGTCGTGGGCAGCCCCATGGGGCTCGCGTCCACGGTCTCCGAGGGCATCGTCTCCACGTCGCGGCGCAAGCTCCCCGAGGAGTTCGCCGAGCGGGCCAAGGACCTGGGCGAGGTCATCCAGATCACCGCGGCCATCTCGCCCGGCTCCAGCGGCTCCCCGGTCCTCTCCATGGATGGCCGGGTGCTGGGCGTCGCGCAGAGCATCATCCACGGCGCGTCGAACATCGGCTTCGCGGTGCCCGTGGACGTGGTCCACGAGCTGCTCGCCGGGATTCCGGCGAGCGCCGCGCCCAAGCCCTTCCACCCGTTCCCGCTGAGGAACGCCATCGCCTCCGCGGTCTTCGTGGTCGTGCTGGTCCTGGCCTGGGTGGGGTTCGGGGCCTGGAGCCGGAAGAAGAAGCAGCGCTTCGACGACTGAGGGGCCTACGCGGGACGGGCCTTCGCGATGAACTCGCGCATCGCCTCGACGACCAGCGCGTGGTCGTCCGCCTGCGGGAGCCCGGAGACCGTCACCGTCCCCACGAAGCCGACCCCGGCGACCACCACCGGCACGCAGCCGCCGTGTGGGGCGTAGTCCCGCTCGTCCAGGAACATCGCCTCGGCGAGGGTGCGCTGGCTCGCCCGGAGCTTGAGGCCAACGGCGTAGGAGCTGGTGAAGGTCCGGTACACGAGCCGCTTCTTCCGCTCGATCCAGCTCGCGTTGTCGGGTGAGGAGCCGGGGAGCGCGGCGTGGAACAGCCGGTGGCCGCAGCGCTCGACGTCGATGGCGATGGGCAGCGCCCGCGCCCTTCCCTTCTCCACCAGCGACAGCCCCAGCGCGAGCGCGTCCGCGTGGTCGAACGAGGGGAACACCAGCGCCTGCTCCTCGGCCTGGATGCGCTGGCTGAGCTGCTCGAGGGTCTCCATGAAGGCTCCGCTGGGGGAAGGAGGGGACGCGCAGCTTCGCACATCCCGCCCCGACGGGGACCGCCCTCGTCCGAATCGATGAGAGCTGCGCCGACCCATGAGTCCTCCGGGGCAGCCCCGTTCCGGACCGGGCGTCGCAGACCCGCGAGGGTCCAAGCCTGCGTGGTCACGCGGCGGGACCCCGTCGGTCCGCTGGAGATGGATTCCCGAGGCCAGGAAGGGGCGGCTGCCCGGGACTGGTGACGAGGACTCAGCACACCCGTGAGTCGCGCCCAGAACTCGTCGGTGTTTCGTTGCGCGTGAGCATGGCCCGCCGACCGATTCGCGGCGGCGGTTAGCCATCCCGGGGGGGGCGCTCATGGAAACGTACGTGTCGGAAGCGGTGCAGGCTCCGAGGGGGTTTCCGCAGACGCAGCCGGAGGAGGCGAGGGTCGGCTTCGAGACCTTCGTGGTCCGGTACCGCTCGCGGCTGCAGGCCCTGGCGATGGGCATCCTGCGCGATCGCGAGGAGGCCGAGGACGTGGTGCAGGAGACCTTCCTCTCCGCCTGGCGGAGCCTGCCCGAGCTGCAGGGCCACGTTGCTTCCTGGCTGCACCGCATCTGCGCCAACCACTGCCTGATGCGCCTGCGCCGCCGGGGCATCGAGCGAGGGGCGCTGCGGTCGGGGCGCCACCTCGGGCTCGCGGCCGGGCACGACCAGGAGCAGGAGTCGCTGGACGGCGAGCTGCGCTTCGCGCTGGAGCGTGCGGCCGAGAGCCTGCCCGAGTCCGCGCGGGAGATCTTCGTGCTGCGGGAGGTCGAGAACCTCAGCTACGGGCAGATCGCGCGCAACCTCGGCGCGAGCGTCCCGGCGGTGAAGAGCCGGCTGCACCGCGCCCGGGTCACCATCCGCAACTCGCTGCGGGCGTTCTACGGCGAGGCCGCCCCGATGCACTCGTGAGCGCGGGAGGTCGTCATGAGGACCACGGTGGGGAAGAGCGCGTGGTTGCTCGCGGCGCTGCTGTCGTGCGGCGAGCCGCCGCTGCGCGCCCCGGACGCAGGCAACGGCGCGTCCGATGCGGCGACGGCGGGGCTCGATGCCTCGGGGAACGGGGAGGCGGGAGCGGACGCGCAGGAGGCTGGGGAGGACGCCGCACGGCCATCCCTCCCCGACGGCTCCCTGCCCGACGCCGGGCGGCCCGATGCGGCCGAGCGTGCTGATGCGGCGCTCGAAGAAGACGACGCCGCGGTCCCTGCAGGCCCGGACGCCGCGGCGCCGGGACCGGACGCGGGCCCAGAGTGCGATCCGCCATGCGGGGCTGGGC
>CAZAIE010000654.1:0-2863 GCA_964485035.1 uncultured Myxococcaceae bacterium
CCCCTGGGGAGTCAGGGAGCTCCGAGAAGGGCTTTGAAGGGGAAGAGTCTGCAGGGTTCCGTGCCCGAGCGACGGCCGGAGAAGGGGGGCCGGTCGGCCCCCGCGCGATGTGCCTTGCGGGCTGCCTCGTGATCCCGAGTCGGATGGCCCATCAAGCGGCCTACGCGCGCGGCGCCTGTCGGCGCCCTCTGCGGGGTTGGTCGCCCCGACCGAGGGCCCGGGGTGCCCTGGGGATTTCGAAGGGGTTACTTAATCGGCGTTAAGCAATTCCCGGACGGGGGACGCGGAACCGTGCGTCTGCCCGCCATCCCTCCCTGGAAGACCGACCCCCTTCCACGTGAAGGGCAAGAAGCAGGGCGTCGAGGTGTTCACCGTCTGATCCGCGCACGCTGCGCCCAGAGCTCCGCTCAGACCCAGGCCGCGTACTCGGGGCCGAGCTGGAGCAGGAGCTCCACGGTGCGCTGCAGCCGCTGGTCGCGCAGGGCCTCCAGCTTCTTGCGCGCGTCCTCGTTGGCCAGCACCTGGCTGCGGAACGACTCGCGGTCGAGCGCCAGGAGCAGGCAGTCGGTCGCGGCGCGGACGCTGGCCGACGCGCGCCCGTCGCGCAGCAGCGCGATCTCGCCGAAGACTGCGCCCTCGACCATGGTGGGGTAGGGGTGGCGCTGGCCGTCTGCCCCCTCGTGGAACGGCTCGCACCGTCCGCGCAGGAGCACGAAGAGCGCCTCGCCGGGCTCGCCCTCCTTCACCAGCAGCTCGTCGGCCGCGGCCTTGCGCAGCGCGAAGCGGTCGGCCAGCGCCAGCAGCGCCGGCTCCGCGAAGGTCGAGAACAGGGGGCTCGAGCGCAAGAGGTTGGCGAGCAGCCGCTCGCGGTAGAAGCGCTGGAGGATCTCCTCCAGCCCCGGGAAGCGCGCGCCCAGCCCCACCAGCAGGTCGCGCGTCACCTCCAGGACCACGCACTCGCCCATCGCGACCACCGAGGCGAGCCGCGGCACGTCGGCGAGCAGGCCGATCTCCCCGAAGCAGGTGCCCTCGGCCATCTCGGCGACCGAGCGCTCCTGCGGCGTCCCGTGGCCGCGCACCACCTTCACGTGGCCCTGCGCGAGCACGTACATGGAGTGCGCCGGGTCTCCCTCGCGCACCAGCGCCTCGCCATCCACGCAGACGCGCATCGCCACGTCGCGCAGCAGGGCCACGAACATCTCCCGCGGCAGCTCGGAGAACAGCGGCGCCCGGGGCAGCTCGCCGACGTCGATCTCGATGTCTATCTCCATCGGCTCGGGCGTCGGAGGGGCGCTCGGGGTGATCGGCGCGGCCGGAACCTGCTCGGGCATGGGCGGCGCCCCCGCGAGCGCCACTGGGGCGATCGTCGCGTCGCCGGGCGGAGGCGTCGCACACGGAGCGGGCTTCGGCGCCGCAGCCGGCTTCACATGGCGCAGGTTCAGCGCCCCGGCCATCTCCGGCGGGACTCGGGCGGTCCACTGTCCCTGTCCGGGGCCGCCGGTCTTGCGCGCGTAGAGCTGCGCCAGCGCCTCCTGGGTCCGCGTGTGCGAGGGGTCGAGCTGGAGGATGAGCTTGCTGATGGCGATGGCCTGGGCGAGCTGCCCGTCGGCGGCGAAGCGGCCAGCGACGTGCTGGTAGGCCGCCACCGCCGCGTCTCGCTTCCCCAGCCGCGCCAGCAGGTCGGCGACCTTGCGCCGGGCCACCACGTCGTCGGGGGCGAGGTCCACCGCGCGCTGGAACTGCTCCAGCGCCGCCTCGTTCTTGCCCTTCAGCAGCAGCGCGGCGCCCTTGTCCTTGGCGGCGCGGGCCTGGTCCAGGTTGGTCATGTGGGGCCTCGGGTCAGGCGCTCAGCGCGCGCACGCGCTCGGCCAGGGTCACGGCGAAGAGCCGCCAGATGCGCAGCGCGGCGTCCTGGTGGGCGTAGAGGAAGTGCTCGAACTGCTCGCGGGAGATGGCCAGCGCGCGCACCGGGGTGCGGGCCACCACCCGCGCCGAGGTCCGGCCCTTCTGCAGCAGCGAGATCTCCCCGACGTGGCTGCCCTGCTTCAGCTCGTTGAGCCGCCGGCCGTCCGCGGCGAAGACCTCCGCCTCGCCCTCCACCAGCACCATCAGCCCGGGCGCCTCGACGGCCAGCTCCACGATGCCCTCGCCCGGCCGGAAGCGCCGCTCCTCGGCGAGCCGGTAGAGGTCCTTCATGTCCACCGCGGAGATCTCGGCGAAGACCGGGATGGACTTGAGCACGTCGTAGCCGATGCGCGGCGGGTAGTCGTCGGCGGGCAGGGGCGTCGCGGTGATCAGCGGGATCTCCTGCTCGCTCCCCAAGAGCAGCAGGTGCTCCCGGGCCTTCTTGGCCTGGGCCTCCATCCCCTGCTTCTCGAAGAGCGCCACCAGCTGCTGGAAGAGCGCCACGTCGTCCCGGGCGGCGGGGCACAGCCGCGCGGTCTCCACCAAGTGCTGGGTCGCCTCCGCGGCGCGGTCGTAGCGGACCAGCAGCTCGGCCAGGCGCCGGGCCGCGGCCGGCTTGCCCGGGTCCTCGGCGCGGACGTTGCGCAGCGCCTCCACCTGCCCGCGGACGTTCCCCAGCTCGGCGTAGAGGTCCGCGGCCTCCAGCAGCCGGCCGTGCCGCGCCAGGCAGTCGGCGGTGGCTTCGCGGGCGCCCGCCTCCTGGTAGAGCTGCAGCGCCAGGTCCACCTTGCCGGCCCGGTCGTAGGCCGCCGCGGCCTTCCCCGGGTCGCCGGCGGCCTGCAGGCACTTGCCGGCGGAGACGAAGTCGCCCACCTGCTCGAAGCAGCGTGCCGCCTCGGGCCAGCGCTGGCAGCCCACCAGCACCCTCGCCGCCCGGCCGAAGTCGCGGGCGCGGACC